>JALUUN010000235.1 GCA_027021325.1 Planctomycetota bacterium | reverse complement strand
GAGATCCTGCCACGGCCAGGTCTCGATGCACATGGCTTCCACGGCCTCAGGATGGCGTCCGCCGCCGCGGCCGGCAAGCCACCGCGGGAGGCTGGCCCCATCCGCTGGAGCAGGGGGCACCAGGCATCTCCCCTCCGGCGGCCGGACCCCGGCTGGCCCTCTTCAGTGGATCACCCGGCAGATCCCGTCGTGGCGCCGCGCCAGGGCATTCAGGAAGGCGATGGCAGCGGGGGTGGCGCCGAGGGCGACCGTGTTCACCCGGACGTTGCGCCAGCGGTTCCAGCGCTCCACCCGAGCCAGGATCTCTTCGGCCCGCACCAACTCGCCCTGGGTCGCCTCGCCGTCGCTCAGGAGGAAGATCTCCTCGACCCCGGGCCGCCGGAAAGCCTCGGCGAGGCCGCCGTAGAGGTTGGTGCCGCCGTCGAAGACCTGGTTGCGCAGGAAGCGGGTGGCCTCGGCCAGGGTCTCGGGCTGCCGAGGCACGAGGTCGCCGGCGAAGGAGCGGACCTCGGTGCCGAAAAAGACCAGGTCGAAGGCGGCATCCTCCGGCAGCCGAGGCAGGAGGCCGGCCAGTTCCTCCACCGCTCGCGCCGCCCGCGTGCGCGGTCCCCGCCGGACCTCGGGCAGGACCGCCTCCATGGAACCGGAGGCATCCAGGACGAAGACTACCTTCGCCCCCAGCACCGGGATGCCGTGGTAGCTCAAGGTCGGCGCCTCCCGAGCCGTGGTGCCGTCCTCCAGACGGAAGGGGGTCCCCTCGGTCCGGTGCTTCAGGTAGAAGTAGCGCCAGGTCTTCGGGTCGTCGCCGATGCGGTAGCCGGTGAGTTCCTGGAGAAGCGCCACGGCCTCGCGCCGGGCCCTCCCCTCGGAGCGTTCCAGGAAGTCCACGAGATAGGGGGCGTCGCCCTCCTCGGGCTTCCGCCGCAGGACCGCGAGACACTCCAGGAGGAAGGCGCCCCTGGCCGACTCCAGGCTGCGCAGGGCGAGGACCCGGGCGAAGGGGCTGGCCCGCTCGGCCAGGGCGCGGAGGGCGGCGACCCGGACCTCTTCCGCCTGACGGCGGGCGGCGAGGAGCTCCCGCCCGAGGTCCTCGCCGCCCTCGGCATCCAGGCGGATCAGGGCGTAGGCCGCCTCGGCCCGGACCCGGGGGTCCCGGCGCTTCAGGAAGGGCCGGAGTTCCGGCACCGCCCCCGGCCCGCAGAGGCCCAGACAACGCAGCCAGGGCTCCAGGCCCTCGCCCCGGGACAGTTCCCGGACCCGCAGGAGGGTCTCCAGGGGAAGCGGGTGCTGGCGCAGGGCCAGGATCTCCAGGGCCTGGATCCGCTCTGCCCTCGCTGCTCCGCGGTCGCCGACGATCGCCAGGAGCGCGGGGTCCGGCGGTCCGCCGGGCCCCTGGCCGGGCAGAGCTGCGGCCAGGGTGAGGGCCACGGCCGGAAGCCAGCCGGCGGCGGAGGCGAGGAAACGCAGGCCCACCATGGACTGGACTACCTCGGCCGGAACCTCGGGGAAAGGAGAGGGCCCGCCCACCCGGGGCCGGCCGGGGCCGGCGGCCCCACCGGACAGGAGGAGGGCCGGCGGGCGCCCCTAGACTGCCATCCATGCGTCTCGGCCTCGACCTGGACCTGAAGGGCCTCGCCGCAGCCCTGGCCCCGCAGCTCGGCGGCCTGGAGCTCGAGGAGGTCGAGGCCCGGGACGGATTCCTCCGGATCCGGGCGCGCCACCCGGCCGCCGCCTTCGGCCTGCGCGCCCGGCTGCGCACGCGCCCCGGTCTCCTCCTCCTCGACCGCTTCGAGATCGAGGCCGGCATGCTCCAGCGCGCGCTGATCGGACGCCTGCTGCGCGAGCGCATCAGCCGCCTCGACCTGCGCCAGGGGCCGCTCCGCATCTGGGGCGAGGCCGGCGGCGAGGCCCTGCGGGTGGCCTGGCCGGCGCCGGATCAGCCCTCGGCGTAGCCGATCTGCTGCAGGCGGCTGGCGGCGGCGTCGGATTCGTCCACCTCCTCGAAGCGGGAGCGGCCCGAGGCGTAGCCCTGCCACCAGGCAGCCGCCCAGTCCGCGAGTTCTCCGGCGAGGCGCAACGGGCCGTCGAGGGGCACGGCCTCCCCCGGGTCGGCGGCCAGGTCGTAGGCACGCAGGTAGCGGAGACCGCCCTCGGCCAGACCCGGCGACTCGTCCACCTCGTACCAGGCCTTGAAGGACCCTTCGTACACGGCGATCCGTCCCAGGGGAGCGTAGCGCGCACGCCGGTTCAGGTCGCCCCACTCGGCGACGACGCGCCACGGCCCCTCCGGGACGCCGCGCTCGCCGGGCGGAGTGTGCAGGATTCCCTCGGGCAGACCGGGGAGGACGCGGCCCTCGCCGAGACCGCCGGTCGCTCCGGCCGCTGCCAGGAGGGTCGGCCCCAGGTCCAGGAGGCTCACCGGCTCCTCGACGACACCGGGGCCGATCCCCGTACCGGCGACGATCAGCGGGATGTGCTGGGTCTCCTCCCAGAGGTCGTAACCATGGCCGACGAGGTCGTGCTCGCCGAAGTGCTCCCCGTGGTCCGAGGTCACGACCAGGAGCCACGGCCGGCCCTGGGCCTCGGCCTCCGCCTCCAGACGCTCGACGAGAAGAGCGAGCTGGCTGTCCAGCCAGGCGAGTTCGCCGTCGTAGCGGTCGCTCAAGGCCGCCAGTTCCTCGCGCTGCGCCTCGGTCTCCTCGCCGGCGCGCACGGCCTCCTTCAAGGCGTTCAGGCGGATGTGGAACTCGCCCGCGGACAGGGGGGTGCGGAAACGCCCCGGATCGTGCTCCAGGAAGCGGTCGAGATACTCCCCGGGCGCCTGGTAGGGCGCGTGCACATCCATGTAGTTCAGGAACAGGAAGACAGGCCCGCCGGCTTCACGGGCCTCGTCCAGGATGCGGAAGGCCAGGGCATTCACCTCGTCGGCGCGCGGCACCTCGACGTTCGTTCCGAAGAGCCTGGCCATGACCTGGCCGAGGGTGAAGGGCCCCAGCGGCAGACTGCTGAAGACCGCCGCCACCGGCGCCTTCGTGAGCAGGGCCTCGCGGGCGGCGCCGAGGCCCTGGACGCAGACCAGGCTGTCGTCGTAGAGGTGAAAGCCGCGGTGGAAGTTGCGGCCGCGGGTGATGACCAGGTTGGCGACCACCGCCGCCGTCGCATAGCCCTCTCCACCCAGGCGGGCAGCGAGCGTCGGCACCTCGGACTCCTGGGGCATGCCGCCGAAGGTGGACATGACGCCGTGGCGGCTGGGAAGGAGCCCGGTGAAGAGGCTGGCGTGGCTGGGAGGCGTGTGGCTGGCCGGCGCATGAGCCTGGGTGTAGCGGATCCCGCGGGCGGCCAGGGCGTCCAGGAAAGGGGTGGTCTCCCGGTCGTAGCCGTAGCAGCCGAGGCGGTCCGCGCGCAGGGTGTCGAGGACCACCAGAGCCATCAGGGGGGCGTCCTCTGCGGGCCGGCGGGCACCTTTCTCCAGGCGTTCCTGGACCGGAGGCAGGTAGCCGATGGCCGGAGGCCGGCCGGAAACGGCGAAGCCGGCCAGGCTGGCGGCGAAGCAGCCCAGGCCGAGGCCGCGCAGGACCTGGCCGAAGGGTCCGGGTTCGATGGCGCCCTCGGCACCGGCCCGGCGCAGGCCGAGGAGCAGGGCCAGAAGGAGCAGGGCCAGAAGAAGCCAGGAGCCCGCACCCAGGGGCAGGATTCCCCGGGCCGCCCAGGCCAGGACCGGCGCCAGGAAGAGGCCCAGCCCCCAGGCGATCCCCGAGGCGAGGCCGCGGCCGGTCCGGGCCGCCGGCCCGCCGGCCAGGGCCAGCACCAGACCTCCGCCGAGGGCCGCGGGGCCGGTGAGGAGGAGCAGGTTGGCTGCGGCGTGGAGCCAGGCGACATCAGGCTCGGCCTTGCTCGTGACCGCCCCCTGGAGAAGGGCGCAGAAGGCGGCGGCGCCCAGGGCGCCGGTCGCGGGGCGGAGGCGTTGCATCGCCGGGGGAGTCGGGTCGGACGCGGGCGCGGGAAACGGGCGCAGGAAGCCGAGATAGTAGCATGCCGCCGCCGCGCCCCCGGACCGGGTCCGCCGCCGGCCGGCGGCCTTCCCTGCGCCTCCCCCGCCCCGTGTCCGCCCTGACCTCCCGCCTCCTCCACGGCGCTCTCCTGGGCGCAGCCGCCGGCGCCCTGGCGAGCCTCGCCGAGACCGCCGCGGTCCTGGAGCGCTTCCCCTACCAGCGTGATCCAGCGCTCTGGGCCAGTGTCCTTCCTCTCTATGCGGGCGCCGGCACCCTGGCGGGCCTCGCCGGCGCCGCCCTGGCACCCGTCGTGGCCGGACGGCGGCGCCAGGACCGCGACCCCCGCCTCGCCACCGCCGCCTCGGTCCTGGGCGCCCTGGCCACGCTGGCAGCCCTGGTCCTCCTGCACCTCGCCTGGCTCCCCGCCTCCTGGCCGAGCACCGGCGTGCCGGCCCTCGCCGCGAGCCTCGGCCTGCTCCTGGCGGGGGCCCTCCTGAGCCGGATCCTCGCCCGTGTCCTCTGCGGCGCCTGGGGCTGGGTCCTCGGCTTCTTCCTGGCGCCCCCCACCGCCGGTCTCCTGGTCCTCCTGGCCGCCGCCGCCGCCCTCCTGAGCCCCCTTCTGCCCGTCGCCGACGCGCCGGTCTCCACCCGGGTGCCGGCGCCCGCAGGCGGCGGCGCTCCCAACGTCCTCCTGATCGTCCTGGACACGGTCTCCGCCCGGCATCTCGGGACCTACGGCTACGAGCACGACACCGATCCGGCCCTCGCCGCCCTGGCCCAGGAGGGCGTCGTCTTCGAGCAGGCCTATGCCGCCGCCCCCTGGACGCTGCCCTCCCACGCCGCCCTCTTCACCGGCCTGCACGGACCGAGCCACGGCACCGGCTGGGAGCACCCGCGTCTCGAGGACGGTCAGGCCCGGGCTCTGGGGCGGCCGGTCGGCGACTTCCACACCCTGGCCGAGGAGTTCGCTCTGCGCGGCTACGAGACCTGCTCCATCCACGAGAAGAGCTGGATCACCGCCGGCAGCGGCCTGACCCAGGGCTTCCAGCGTGTCTTCGACTTCAGCCTGCCCGCCGCCCGCGACTACCTCCTCCTGCCGAGGCTCGCAGAGCGAGTGCAGGCGCAGCTCGGCGCCGGGCCGCCGCCGCCCCCGGACAAGGGCGGCGAGCGCATCGTCGCCACCGCCCTGGACTGGCTGGACGGGCACCGCGCCCGCGATCCGGAACGCCCCTTCTTCCTGTTCCTGAACCTCAACGAAGCCCACGACCCCTACCTGCCGCCCCGGGAGGAGGCCGGACGCTTCCTGCCGCCGGGGGTGAGCGTGGAAGAGGCCCTGGCCCTCCCCCAGGACGTCGCCGACCGCAAAGCGGCCGAGGAGCGCGCTCACGCCGGCGGCTCCTTCGACGAGCGCGAACTCGCCATCCTGCGCGCCCTCTACGATGCCGAGATCCGCTATCAGGACCGGCTCCTGGAACGCCTCTTCCAGGGGCTGCGCGATCTCGAGCTCCTGGAGTCCACCGTCGTCGTGGTCACCGCCGACCACGGCGAGGAGTTCGGGCACAACGGCCGTCTGGGTCATCAGCTCGCCCTGACCGATCCTCTCCTCCACGTGCCCCTGGTGATGCGCTTCCCCCAGGCCCTGCGCGCCGGTCTGCGCGTGTCGGGACTCGTCAGCCTGGTGGACGTCTTCCCGACCCTGGTGGATCTCGTCGAGGTCTGGAGCGGCGAGCTGCGGCCGCCGAGTGCCGAACTCCAGGCCCTGGAGGGCGTGAGTCTCCTGGACCTCGAGGGCGTCCTGCACCCGGAGCTCCTGGACCAGGAGCGCAAGCGGCGGCGGACCGAGGCACGGCGGCCGCTGTTCCCGGAGGTCCGCGACTACGTCCTCGCCCACTACGACAACCCCGCTCCCTATCTGCGGACCTACCCCTTCCTGTCGCCGCCCCCCGGCTCCGGCGCCGGACCGGGGCGCATCGAGGACTTCCCCCTGCGCCGCTATCTGCGCAGCATCGACATGATCCGCACGGCGAAGCGCAAGCTCCTGGTCTTCGGCGACGGCGAGCGAAGCTTCCTGGACCTGGAGCAGGATCCGGCCGAGGAGGGCGAGTTCCTGTACCTGGATCCGGCGAAGGTGCCGCCCGAGGCCCTGGATCTGGAGTGGAACCTCGCCTCCCAGCTCGAGGCCTACCGGAGCGTCCGCCTCCTCCTCCTGAGCCCCCTGAACGACCTCTTCGGGACCACCTCGGCGTCCGCCGCCCGGGGAAGCCAGGGCACCGAGCAGCTCGGTTACATCGGCTCCGGCGCCGACCTGAGCGTGCCGCCGGAGTTCACGCCGCGCCCGCTCCTGCGCAGCCGCCGCTGAAGGCCGGGTTCAGCGGCGCCGCAGATCCCAGACCAGGGTCCGTCCGTGGACGCCCTGGACGTCGTCCGGGGGCCCGTAGAGGCGCTCGATCAGGGCCCGCGCCTGGGCCGACTTCGCCGCCAGGGTCTCGGTGAAGCGCCGGGCGGCAAGCTGCCTCCAGACCTCGTTGTCCCGGGTGAAGGGGTTCAGGCAGAAGGGCAGGAGGGCGATGCGCAGCTTGTCCACGAGTCCCGGCGATTCCGGGAGAGCGGGCAGGCCGGCCGGCGGCGGAAAGTCCGCCTCCTCGTGGAAGAGGATCACGCGCACGCCGAGCTCCTCCTCCAGCTCCCGCCTCCAGGCCGTGGCGGTCTCCTCGGAGAGCGCCGAGGCGGTGACCCCCAGGGCCTCCTCCAGATCCAGATGCTCGGGGAGGTAGGGGATGTCGGTCTGCGGGTCCACCGGCATCAGGGCGCGCACCAGCTCGCTCCGGAGGTGAACCAGGGCCTCGGGCTGGATGTGGCTCGTGTATCCGTGGGGCAGGCGTTTCCCGTGCCGGGTCTGCAACCACATGACATAGCCGTCCCGGAAGTCGAGGGGCAGCTCCAGAACGCTGTAGTCCTCGGGGTCCTGCGCCAGGGAGGCGTAGATCTCCGCCGGCTGCAGGTCCACGGGCCGCCGCGGCGCCGGGCGCAGTTCCGTCGCGACCAGAGCCACGGCCGCGAGCCCCGTGAGGAGAACGCGGCGCGGCTCGCGGGCGCGCTCCAGGAGGGCGCGCAGGGCGAAGCCGCTCAGCACCGCCAGGGCCAGGACCAGGAGGATCAGGAAGCGGTGCGGCACCCGGATCATGCTCAGGCCCGGCACGTGGGGAAACAGGGCCATGGGCAGGGGCAGCCAGCTCAGGTGCCGGTCCAGGACCACCAGCCACGGCCCCTGGAGGAACAGGAAGGCGACGCCGAGCAGCCACCACCAGGCGCGGACCTCGCGGCCGCGGACGCGCAACGCCCCCCAGCCGACCAGGAGGCAGACCGACCATCCCAGGACCACAGGCCAGAAGTGGAAGGCGGGCGAACCGTTGGGGCGCACGCCGAGGAGCTGCATCTCCCCCACGTAGCGGATGGGCTCCTCGAGTTCGGCGCCGCCGCCCAGCTGCGCCATCTCCCGGATCAGGGGCCAGAGTCCCGGCAGCATGAGGAGCAGGCCGAGACCACCGGCGGCCAGGAGCCGCCCCCAGAAGGCCGGCCTGCGACCGCCGCCGCGCTGGCGCAGGTGCACGGCCAGAAGGACCAGAGCGGCCAGCCCGGCGAAGAAGGGCTGGTACCAGTCGGCGTAGCCGCACAAGGCCAGGAACAGGCCCGACCAGAGGATCCAGGGCGCCCGTCCGCTGCGCATCAGGAACAGGAAGGCCAGCAGGAACAGCGGCAGCCACTGGAACTGGGCGTTGTTCAGCTGCGTGACCATGGCCGTGTGATAGGGATGGAAGCTGTAGTAGAGGCCACCGAGGAAGGCGCCCCAGGGGCTGCCGGTCACGCAGCGAACCAGGGCCCAGGCGCCGAGGGCGCTGAACAGGAAGCTGGAGACGAAGAGCAGGTGGTGGGCGGTCTCCAGACTCAGGGAGTCCAGGAGGAAGAGGGCCGGGATCGAGTTCGCGAAGCTGATCGTATGGAAGGCCAGGGAGGTCCCCGTGGGCGCGAAGAGACGGTCCGTCCAGAGGAAGGGAAGTCCCTGCTCCCAGGCGTGGCGCACCCACCAGAGGTTCCAGGTGTTCTGGAACCAGTCCCGCCCCGTGGAGTAGACCGCGCCGGGCTCCCGCAGCATCGGCCACCAATACAGGGCGGTCACGGCCAGGAAGCCGGCCAGGGCCAGGAGGAACTCCCGCAGCCGAAGCGGCGGGCCGGAGAAGGGCGGACGGTCCGTCATCCGGAAAGGCCGGGGGAATCGGCGAGGAGACGCTGCAGGGCGAGGCCCAGGAACCCGAAGGCCTGAGCCGCGGCGAAGACGCCGAAGTCGTAGCGGTCCCACTCCCAGCGCGGGCGCCAGCGCGGCATGAGCAGCTGGACCACGGCCGCCTCCAGGGCGAGGTGGGCGGCGTAGAGGCCGAGGGCAGCGGCCGCCCAGACCGCGAGGGGCGCCTCGGCCGCCGGTTCCCCGAGGGCGCCGCTCGCCAGAAGCAGGCCGCCTCCACCGAGGCTGAGGAGGTTCGCGAGCAGGGTCAGGGCCAGGGTGCGGCGGAACTCGCGCCCGAAGACGAACCAGTTCGCCCACCACTCCACCAGGAAGATGGCGGCAAGGAGCAGCGGCGAGAGGAATCCGCCGGCGAGGGCCGCGAGAGGGCTCACGGCAGCTCCGGCGGCGGATCCTCGGCGATCTCGCGCAGCATCTCCAGCGGGTAGATACCGGTGTCGTGGCCGTCACTGAAGAGACAGCGGTAGGCGTAGTTCCCGACCGGCTTCAGGTCGCGGAGGCCCAGGTCCCGGGGGATGCTGGCGGGGTCCAGAAGACGCCGGCCCGTGGCTTCGGAGACGCAGTGGGCACAGGGGCAACGCACCCGCAGCTGCCAGGGGCTGAGCTCGGCCTCGAAGCCGTCGTCCCAGGAAAAAACGATGCCGCGCTCTCCCTTGCGCAGGCCGGTCAGGGTGGCGTCCATGGGCGGCATCATCCCAGAGCGGGCCCGATCGCGCGCGGCGCCGCCCTCAGGCGCTCTGCCGGCCGCCCCAGTCCTCCTCGTTTCCCCGGCCGGCCTCCGCCTCCGGAGGAGGATCCTCTCCCCCCGGAGGCGCCGCCGCGCCCTCGGCCGGCGCCTCGCCGGAGGGACGTCCGGCCGGCCGGAGATTCCGGTGGAGGACCTCGTCCGGCCGGGCCTGGCCGTAGCGGATGCGCACGTTCTCCTTGCCCATCTGGCGCAGGCGCTTCTCGCTCTTCTTGAGGCCGAGATCGTTGGCCTTGCTGACTACCGCCTTGACCGTACGGCCCAACCGGCGGGCGATCTCCAGGTTCGGCGTGTCCGGGTAGAGATCCCGGAGCAGTTCCACCTCCTCCGCCGTCCAGCGCGGCATACGCACCGGCTTGCCGTCACCACGGCGCCGCCGGAAGCCCTTGTCCTTGGCCAGGGCGAGGCTGCGGGCGGCCTCCTCGATCTCGCTGACGGTCCGGCCCAGGATCACCGCCAGATCCTCGTTGGTCCGGGTGCCATAGAGACGCTTCAGGGTGTGGAGGTCGGCCGAGGACCAGGGCCCCGAATGCCGGTTCCGCCGCAGCTCCTCGATCTTGTGCTCGACCTCCGAGACCGTCCGGCGCAGGATCATGGCGATGGTCTCGGGCGGCGAGGCGCCGATGTAGTCCTTCAGCTGCTGGACCTCCTCGGCGCTCCAGGGACCGGTGCGCGGGGGGCCGGCGA
Organism: Planctomycetota bacterium; assembly: GCA_027021325.1. Classification (GTDB taxonomy): domain Bacteria; phylum Planctomycetota; class UBA1135; order UBA1135; family UBA1135; genus JALUUN01. The sequence continues at coordinate 2,625 of JALUUN010000235.1, read as the reverse complement.
AGACCCGCCGCGCCATGCGGCGGACGCTCTCGACGGAGCGCGAGAGCTCGCGGGCGATCTGCTGATCCGGCCGCAGGCCGTAGAGGCGCTTCAGCCTCTCGATCTCCCCATGCGCCCACGGTCCCTTGCGGCGCCCGTTGCCCGATCCCGATTTCCGTTCACGCCCCACGTTCGACCTCCTCGCCCCCGGAGGGGCGGCCGCCGGTGCAGGGACTCCCCTCCCCTGGGCCGACAGGTTCCAGTATCGGAAGCCGGAGGGCCGGTGCAAGGGGAAAGACCCGGCATGATGCAACCCAAGTCTTTAGCCTGGACCGAATAAGGTGAATCCGATCCCCTGTCGGCGGGCACCCGCCGGCCCCCGGGGAACCCCGGGAAATGGCCGTAAACCCTTACCGTTACGGTTTTTATGGAATCAGCCCGAGGCGGTGTCGGTGGCCCGGGCGCGCTCCACCGCTCGCTCCCAGAGGCGGGCGGCGGCTTCCTCGAGGAGGGCTGTGGACTCCTCGGCGACCTCGCAATCCGCCGCCCGGGCCGCCAGAGCCTCCAGTTCGGCGAGGCTCGCCTCGCGGAGGGTGGCCTGGATCTTGGGCACGAAGGCGGGGGCGATGGAAAGCGTCCGGAAGCCCGCCCCCACCAGGAACAGAGCGCCGGCCATGTAGCCGGCCATCTCGCCGCAGGCGCTGAAGGGCTTGCCCGCGTCCCGGCAGACCCGGGCGATGCGCTGGAGCACCTGCAGGTGGGCGGGGTGGTAGGGCTGGTAGAGATCGGCGACGCGGCCGTTGTCCCGGTCCACCGCGAAGAGGTACTGGATGAGGTCGTTGGTACCGACACTCAGGAAGTCGCACTCCCGGGCCAGGGCGGGGAGGACCACGGCAGCGGAGGGGACCTCGATCATGGCTCCGAGCGGCGGTGCCTCCTCGCGCTTCAAGCCGGCCTCGTCCAGGACGCGCTCGTAGCACTCCCGGGCCGAGCGCATCTCCTCCAGGGTCGTCACCATGGGCAGGAGGATCCGGACCCTGCCGGCGGCCCGGGCCCGCACCAGGGCCTTCAGCTGTACGAGGAAGAGGTCCGGGAACTCGAGGCTGACGCGGAGACCGCGCCAGCCCAGGGCCGGGTTGGCCTCGGCCGGCGTCTCGAAGTAGGGCAGGGGCTTGTCGTTGCCCGTATCCAGGGTCCGGAAGACCACCGGCCGCCCTTCCATCTTCTCGAGGATGCGCCGGTAGAGGCGCTGCTGCTCCCGGGCGGAGGGGAAGCTGCGCCGCTCCATGAAGGCGAACTCGGTGCGGAACAACCCGACCCCGTCCACGATGTCCGGGTCGAAGAGATCCAGGTCCCGGGGCGATTCGATGTTCGCCTCGAGCCGGATGCGGACGCCGTCGGCGGTGCGGCACTCCTCCCGCGCCTGCCGCGTCAGGGCCTCCTGGATGGCCCGGATCTGGTCGGCGGCGGCCCGCGCCTCGCGCAGCTCGTCCTCGCCGGCGCCGACCACGACCCGGCCCTGGTCGCCGTAGACGACCAGCCGGTCGCCGCTGCGGATCCGGGTCTCCGCCCCCTCGATCCCGGAGACGCAGGGGATGCCGAAGGAGCGGGCCAGGACTGCGCCGTGGGAGAAGCGCCCGCCGCGGGCGGCGACGATGCCGGCCAGGGGGGTGCGGTGGTGGCGGCCCACGACGGCGGGGCTCAGCTCGGCGACGACCAGGATCAGCGGGACGGCGGCTTCGCCCTCGCCGCTCCACTGTTCGGCCTCGCGGGCGCCGAGTTCGCGCAGGACCGCCACCCAGGGATCGCGCAGGTCGGCGACCCAGCCCTGGACGTCGCCGCCCTCCATGGACTCGAAGAGCTGGGTGAAGCGGTCGAGGAGCGCCTGGATCGCCGACTCCGGAGCGAGCCTCTGCTCCTGGATGGCCGCACGCAGGAACTTCAGGGCATCGGGATCCTGGAGGACCGAGATCTGGGCGCCGTAGATGGCGGCGTCCTGGATGCCGAGTTCGCGGGTGGTCGCGGCCTGGATCCGCTTCAGTCCCTCGATGGCCCGTTGCCGCGCCTCCTCCAGGGCCTGCAGAGCGGCTTCGGCCTCGGCCGCCGGAATACGCCGCTCGGGAACCCGCTCCGGCGTCAGCTCCGTGGCCACGAGGGCCGGGCCCACGGCGACGCCAGGGCTCACGGGCCGGCCGTTGAGGACGGTGCGCGCCATGCCTCAGGCCGAGGACACCGGGTCCGGCCGCCGCCAGGCGGCGATGCGATCCTGGAGGTGGGGGATCAGATCCGCCACCGCGACCCGCTCCTGGTCCATGGTGTCGCGCTCGCGCAGGGTCACGGTCCCGTCCTCCAGGGTCTGGCCGTCCACGGTGACGCAGAAGGGCGTGCCGATCTCGTCCTGGCGGCGGTAGCGCTTGCCGATGGAGGCGTTGGCCTCGATGGCGGTGCGGAAGAAAGGCCGCAGCCGGGCCTCGATCTCCGCCGCCTTCTCCGGCATGCCCTCCTTCTTCACCAGCGGGAAGACGGCCACCGTCACCGGCGCGATGCGCGGATGGAAGCGCAGGACCACGCGCAGGTCCTTGCCCTCGCCCTCCTCGTCGTAGGCGTCCACGAGGAAGGTCATGGCAGTGCGCTCGACGCCGGCGG
>JALUUN010000234.1 GCA_027021325.1 Planctomycetota bacterium | reverse complement strand
GCCACGACCTCGCCAACGTCCAGGGGACGCGCAACCGCACCCACCGGATCCGTTTCTCCAAACGCCCGCCGCGTTTCATGCTTCGGGAGCTTCGGTTGTCCCGCAGGTGGTGCACCGTGAGGGTACCCGCGCCGCGGACTGGCGGCCGGGCCAAGGCGCTACCCGTCAACGTTCCTCAGGAACCTGATTCGCTCTCCCGCTTCGCCTGGCGCAGCCGGGCGGCGTGGAGCAGGCCCCGGAGGCAGACGGTCAAGGTGGAGACGGTGAGGACGGCCGAGGCCGTGAGGGCGTAGTCGGAGGGGTCCGGCAGGACGGCGGGCAGAGCCAGGGCGGCGGCGGTCAGGACGGCACCGGCGAAGGCGAGCTCGCGGCCGCAGCGGGCGTTGGCCTCGAACCAGATCTCCTCGTCCTTCAGGGTGGCGGGCACGCGGAGACCGTACCAGCGGTTCGGCCGCACGCGGCGGCGGGCGAGCGGCATGCCGGCGGCCACGAGCAGGAGTCCGCAGAGGACGAAGAGGAGGACGAGGGCGGTCACGGCGAACGCGAGCCAAGGCTGAGCACGGCTCCAGCATAGGCCGCCTGGGCCTGAGACCTTCCCTCCCGGCGGCCAACCGGAAGCCGCTCACGCCTTGACCGCTTGCGCGGCCTGGTCCAGGATGGAATGGCCTCTTTCCCCAGCCTGGAGTTCCCCGTGACCGACTTCGTCTCCCTATGGATTCGCCTCCCCCGCGAGGAGCGGCAGGAAGCCGCCCTGGCGTTCCTCAGGAACGAGAACGAGCCGCATCCCGAGGCCCGGTTGGGGGTCTGCATCCACCGCCAGCGGGGCTTCCGGCCGGAGCGTCTCCAGCGCATGAGGCCCGAGGAACTCGCGCGCCATTTCAGCGCCATCCCGAGGCCGCCGGCCTCCCTCTGTGACGACCTCCTGCGAGCGCTGTTCCTCGGTCCACGAAGAGCACTCCTATTCGACCTGCTCGACGCCCTGGGCCTCCCGCACCAGGATGGCCTCCTCGAGCGCGAGGACGAACTCGAACCCGTCTCCCTCGAGCGGGCCCGTGACGCCTTGGGGGAACTGGAGGACCACGACCTTGCCGGCCTTCTGCCGGTTCTGGCCGGAGCCCTCGCCCTGCAGAAGCCGAAGATCCACGGTGCCCTCCTTCAAGCCCTGGAAGGCTCCGAGTCCAGCGGCGTGGAAGCCCCCGAAGACGCTGAGGAGGCGGCTCCCCCGGCGGAGGACCTCGAGGAGTCCCTGGAACTCCTCGACCGCCTGCTCATCCGCACGGTCGTCGCGGCCGTGGCCGGCGAGACCGGCGGCCTGGATCTCGAGCAGGCCGAGGAACTCGTGGACTCGGTCGTCCACCTGAACATCAGCCGGCATCCCTCCTACTTCCATCGCGGCTTCCTGGACGGCCTCCTCGACCGCCCCGACATTCCCGACCTCGCCGAGAACAACCTCGAGCGCCTGGCCTGGCTCGCGGCCGGCTGGCTCTCCGCGCGGGCCCGGCGCCAGGACCGCGACGCCATCCTCGCCTTCCTCGAGCACCGGCGCCGCGAGCTCCGCCCGCTCCTGCACGGCCGACATCCGGCCATTCCCTACGGGCTCCCGGCCTTGCTCCAGGCCCTCGTGGAGGGCGGACGTTCCACCGAGATCCCGGGGCTGGTGGATGCCGAGGCCCTCTCCCACTGCGGAAGGGGCATCCACCACCTCCTCCTTGAAGCGGCCACCCGGCAGCTGCGCGAGGAGCGCCACGAAGAGGCCGCCCTCCTTCTGGACCGCCTGCTCAGCGCTCTCGAACTGCGCCGGCTGCGCGGCGAGGACGTCCCGCAGGTGCTCCTCGACGACACGCGCCGCCGCCGCGCCCACGCCTACCGCCTGCGCGGCGCCTTCGACCATGCGCAGGGGATCCTCAAGGGCCTCCAGGAGCGAGGGAACCCGTGGACACGCAGCCAGGTCCTGGCCGACCTCGGTCTCGTGGCGGCGCGCATCCGCTCCCTGGCCCATCTGCGCTTCCCCGAGGACGGGGATCTGGGCGCTCTCGCCGGCGACCTCGAGGCCGGCCGAGAGTGGTTCGAGCGCTCCATCGAGGTCCATCCCCGCCAGTCCGGGCACGGCGCCTGGTGCCTGGGCCTGATCCTCCTCGGCCACGCCCTTCACCAGCAGGACTCGGCCGGCGCGGAGGAAGCGCTGCCCTGGCTGGAGCGGGCGATCGCCACCTTCTCCGCCCGCCCGGAGGTGTACCGCCCCGGACGGATCCTCCCGAGGGCGCAGCTCGCCCTCGGCCGGACCCTGACCTTCAGCATGGCGCGGCCGCGGGCTCGGCAGGCCCGCGAGTGTCTGGTGGCGGGCATCGAGGGACTCGGCCGCGAGGCCTTCCCCCTCGCCCTCGAGGGGCTGCTCGAACTGACCGCGCTCTCCCGTCAGGAGGCCCGGGAGGTGGCGCGGGCCCTGGTCCAGGCCACCGCTGAGGAGACCGACTTACGGCACCGCCTCCTCGACGAGATCCTGAAGCGGGACGAAGAGTTCTTCTCCGCCTCGACGGAACTGGTGGAGGCGCTGCGCGAACGCGCCCTGGGCTCGGGGCGCAGCCGGCCGGAACGATTGGGGGACCTCGAGCGGCTGCTCGTCCTCGCCGAACGCCGGGACGACCGGCAGCTGGCCGACCAGGCGCTCGACCAGCTCCAGGTCATGGCCTGGGAGTCGCCGGGGCAGGCAGCCTTCCAGACCTTTTGCCGCATCCTCGCCGACAGCGATCTCGCCTCCAC
>JALUUN010000233.1 GCA_027021325.1 Planctomycetota bacterium | reverse complement strand
CGAAGGAGTGGCCCTGGAAGACCCTGACGCCGTCAAGGTCGTGCGCGATCTCCGGGGCCGGGCGCTCTACTTCTCGCGCTCCCCGCTGCCCCACCCCCGCGGCCCTCTGCGCGCCGGCGCCGAGCCGCTGCTCCACATCGGCGTCTACGGCTGGGCCCGGGAGGTCCTGGAGACCTTCGCCGCGACGCCGCCGACCCCCCTGGAGCAGCGCGAGGGCCTGGAGCAGCTGCGCCTCCTGGAGACCGGCCAGTCCGTCGAGGTCCTGCTCTGGCCGCGGCACTTTCCCGGCATCGACACGCGCGCCGATTACGATGCCTTTCTGGCCCGCCTCCCTCAGCCCCGATGACCAAGTACATCTTCGTGACCGGCGGCGTCGTGAGTTCCCTGGGCAAGGGAATCACGGCGGCTTCCATCGCCGTGCTCCTCGAGAAGCGCGGGCTCCGGGTCTCGCTGCAGAAGCTGGACCCCTACATCAACGTGGACCCGGGGACCATGTCCCCCTACCAGCACGGCGAGGTCTACGTCACCGAGGACGGGGCCGAGACCGACCTCGACCTGGGCCACTACGAACGCTTCACGCAGGCGCCCATCAACCGCTACAGCAACGCCACCACCGGCTCCATCTACAGCGAGGTCATCCGCCGCGAGCGCGCCGGCGAGTACCTGGGCAAGACGGTCCAGGTCATCCCCCATATCACGGATCAGATCCAGACCGCCATCGCCCTTGGCGCCCAGCGCGGGACCGATGTCGCCATCTGCGAGATCGGCGGCACCGTGGGCGACATCGAATCCCTGCCCTTCCTGGAGGCGATCCGCCAGTTCGCTCTGGAGGCCGGGCCGGGCAACGCCTGCTTCGTCCATCTGACGCTCCTGCCCTTCCTGCGCGCTTCGGGAGAGATGAAGACCAAGCCGACCCAGCAGTCGGTGGCTCTGCTGCGCAGCATCGGCATCCAGCCGGACATCCTGGTCTGCCGCTGCGAGCAGCCCATGGAACCGGGGATGGCGGAGAAGATCTCCCTGTTCTGCAACGTCCGCCGCGACGACGTCATCGAAGAGTGCGACGTGGCGACGACCATCTACGAGGTGCCCATGAACCTGGAGGAGAACGGTCTCGGCCGATCCCTGTGCCGGCACCTCCGGATCGAGGACGCCGCCAGGCCCGACTGGAGCGACTGGCAGGACCTGGTGGAGCGCGTCGCCCACCCCGAGGGCGAACTCGAGGTCGCCGTGGTCGGCAAGTACATCCAGCTCCACGACGCCTACAAGTCCATCTACGAGGCCCTGAACCACGCCGGCGCCGCCTGGAAGCGGCGCGTCCGCCTGCGCAAGGTCGCCGCCGAAGAGGTCGCCGACCGCGGTCCCGAGGCCTGTCTGGAGGGCACGGCCGCGGTGCTGGTCCCGGGCGGCTTCGGGGAACGCGGCCTGGAGGGCAAGATCGCCACCGCCCGCTGGGCCCGGGAGCGGGGCATCCCCTACCTGGGCATCTGCTTCGGCATGCAGGCCCTGGTCATCGAGTACGCCCGCGACGTCCTCGGCCTGCGCGAGGCCAACTCCTCGGAGGTGGACCCCGACTGCAAGGATCCGGTCATCGACCTGATGCGCGACCAGCGCCTGGTCCAGGACAAGGGCGGCACCATGCGCCTCGGCGCCTTCCCCTGCCGCATCCTGGACGGCACCCTGGCGGCCCGGGTCTACGGGCGCGACATGGTCCTCGAGCGCCACCGCCACCGCTGGGAGTTCAACAACCACTACCGCCAGCGCCTGGAGGAGGCCGGCCTGCGCTGCTCGGGGATCTACGAGGCCCGGGATCTGGTGGAGATCGTCGAAGTCGAGGGGCATCCCTTCTGCGTCGGCGTCCAGTACCACCCCGAGTTCAAGTCGAAGCCCCTGGCGCCGCATCCGCTGTTCCGCGCCTTCCTGGGCGCGGCCCTGGAGCGCCTCGAGGGCGGCGGCGAGGAGGGCGAGGACGAGGAGGAACCCTCGCGCCCGCTGGGCGCCACCCGCAGCCTCAGCCGTTGAGATCCGCTCATGACTCAGGAGAGCCCGGAAAGCACCGCCGACTTCCGCATGTTCGTCCAGAAGATCGGACTCCAGGGTTTCTACGCCCTCGGCCTGATCGAGGCACCGGGTCTGCCGCGTCTGGAGAAGCCCAATCTGGAGGCCGCGCGGGCGGTGATCGAGGATCTGCGCATGCTCCGGGACAAGACCCAGGGCAACCTCAGCGAGGGGGAACGCATGACCCTGGACAAGTTCCTGGGGGATCTGCAGCTGCAGTTCGTCCAGTGCAAGGCCGAGGCCTCCGGGGAATCCGGGCCGGCCGCCGCGGGCGGGCGCCAGGACGCCTCCGGGGCCGAGGCCGCCTCCGGCGAGAGCGGCGAAGCGGCCGGCGGCACGCCCGGGGAGACGGACTAGCCGGGCCGCCGGCAGGATCCTTCCGTCCCGCTCGCCGCATCCGGGGGTCAGTCGCCCGGCGGCGGCGACTCCTGGCGGAAGGCCGGGATTCCGGTCAGGGCCTGGCCCAGGGCCAGGGTATGGATCTCGTGGGTGCCCTCGTAGGTGATCACCGTCTCCAGATTGCAGAGGTGGCGTCCGGTCTGGTACTCGAGAGTGATGCCGTTCGCGCCGAGCATCTGCCGGCACCGGCGCGCTACGTCCAGGGCCATGGCGACATTCGCCCGCTTCGCCAGGGAGACCTGGACCGGGGTGGCGCATCCCTCTTCTTTCAGGCGGCCCAGCCGCCAGGCCAGAAGCTGCCCCTGGGTAATGGCGGTCGCCAGGTC
>JALUUN010000232.1 GCA_027021325.1 Planctomycetota bacterium | reverse complement strand
GATGGCCTGGGCCACGGGGGGAGAGACCGCGTAGTAGAAGCGGACCAGGGCCCGCCCGGTGGAGGTGGGCAGGAGGTGCTTGTCGCGCCAGGTGCGCAGGATGTGCAGTTCCGGCGCGTCGGGATCGCCGTAGGTCGCCGTGGCCACGAAGCAGAAGCCGCCGCCCTGGCTGTCGCCGACGAGATGGAGGCTGGAGGTGCCGCCCTGGCCGCCGGGGTTGGTCACGGTTACCGGCACCGAGAAGGAGCGCGGCACCGGCAGGACGGGCATCTTGAAGGAGAGTTCCCGGCCGTCGCCGGAGACTTCGAAGACCGTGGCCGGGATGCCGTCCACCAGGATCTGCAGGAGGGTGGTTCCGGCGCGCGGCACGAACAGGGTGCCCGGGAAGGCGGTGAGCCGGGCGGTCGCCCCCGGCTCGCCGGCGACCGTGGAGCTGGCCGAACGGAACTGCAAGGGGTCCGAGGCCAGGACGCCGACGTCCACCAGCCCGCTCAGGGGATCGTCCTTCTGGTCGAGGATGTGCCGGTCGATGGCTCCCGGGAAGGCCGTGCCCCACCAGTTCTGGCGGGCGGAGATGTCTTCGCCGGCCTCGATGCGCAGGTCGAACTCGGCCCCCGAGGCGTAGCCGTCGTCGTTCAGGGCGAAGGTATTGGCGCCCGGCGATCCGGTCGCGCCCCCGCCCAGGTCCGGCTGGGTGGTGCAGAGGCCGCCGATCAGTTCCTGCTCCGAGAGGAACAGGCCGCTCGCCTGGTTCTCGGTGACCGTGTTCCCGTGGAACATGGACTGGAAGGAGGCCGTATTGCCCGCTCCCGTCGCCGACAGGCTCGCCCGAAACCCGTGCTTGTCGTTCTTCGTGAACAGGTTGTAGCGGATCTCCGGGGCGAAGGAGGCGCTGGAGGCCACGGTTCCCGAGGAGGCCGCCACGAGGTCGAAGCCGTTCGTGAAACACTTCCGGACCTCGTTGCCGCTGAGCAGGCCGCCGACGTGGGTGTTCGAGTTCGAGGCCGTCATCTGGACGGCGATCCCGAGGTCGAACTTCGAGATCAGGTTGTTCTCGAGGATCAGGTCCACGTCGGCGTCCTGGGCGGTGACCAGGAATACACCATGGCTGGAGGTGTCCGTGCCCGAGAGGGTGCAGTCCCGGACGACGACGGCGTGATCCTCGCCGGGATCGGCGACGGCTTCCCAGTGGATGGCGTTCTCCTGGATGTCGAGGATCGTGCAGCGCTCCACCAGGAGGCTGGCGGGGCCGCCGCTCGTGGCGTGGTTGATGGCGCGGATCCCGCCCTGCAGGACGCAGTCCTGGACCCGCAGGTCCAGGGGGTTCCCGAAGCAGTCCACCAGGTTCTGGGAACCGATGATGCGCAGGTTCTGGAGGACGGTGGTCTCGAGGTTGTCCAGGACCACGAAGAGGGGGACGAAGACGTTCTCCCCGTCCACGGTGGCCGTTCCGTCCTCCGGCCCGAGCACCTGGACTCCGTCTGCGAGGACGATCGGGAAGGACTCGCCGGTGAAGGAGTCGTAGGTCCCGGCGGCCACCAGGATCCGGTCCCCGGAGGAGGCCACGGACATGGCCTGGGTGATGGAGCGCCAGGGATTGGCGGCGCTGCCATCGCCGGTGGTGTCGCTGCCGAGGGGCGAGACGTACCAGTCCGCGGCGCGTGCGGCCGGGGCGAGCAGGGCCAGGCAGAGGCCGGCGAGGAGGAGGGGGAACCGTGCCAAGGGGAGTGCAGGACCGGCCCGGTGCCGGAAGATGCATTCTAGCGGGTGTCCGGAGGCGGGCAGCCCGGGGCCGGAAGCCGCCGGCGCCGGGAATACCCTTGGGGGCGTGACCGCTGCGGCTGCACCCTTCCGCCACCCTCACGACGGGCCGGACCTGGATCTCCGGTTGCGCCTGGAGGAGGGGCGTCTGCTCTGGACGGTGGTCCTGAACCTGGCCTTCGTGGACCTCGTGGCGCCACGGCCGCGGGCGCGGGAGGAGAGCCTGAGCGAGGAGGAACGAGAGGCCTTGCGGCCCCTCCTGGAGGCGCGTCTCGCCGAAGGCGTCCGCGTCCTCGCCGACGGCCGCGCGGCCCTGCCGCGCTTCCGGCCGCCGGTCTTCGAGGCCGCCGACCCCCTGCTCCTGCCGCTCTTCCCCGCGACCGGGGCCCGGGCGCTGGCGCGCCTGCGTCTGGTCCTGGAGTTCCCCCTGGAGGAGGCGCCGTCGCGTCTGGTTCTGGGCTGGGGGCTCTGGCCGGAGGTCCCTGCGGGGGAGCCGGCGCCGCCGGCCGAACTCCTGGCGCCCTTCACGACCGATGGCGGGGAGCTTCTCCTGCGTTTCTCCGCAGACACCCCCGAGGCCGTCTGGGAGGAAGGGCGCCTGCCCGCGCCGGCCTTCCGCCCCCTGCCCGGGGCGGCCGGCGGCTCCCGGCGCGGCCTGCCGCTCTTGAGCCTGGGGGTTCTGCTGGCGGCGGGCGGCCTCGGCCTCTGGGCGCGGCGGCGTCTGGCGCCGGCGGCGAGCCGGCGCGCCCTCCTCCTGGGCCTGCCCCTGGCCCTCGGTCTTGCCGCCGGTCTGCGCGGTCGGGCCCTCCTCCCTCTCGGCGGCCCCGAGCTCCCCGGCGAGGCCGAGGCGCAGGCCATCTTCGAGGCCCTTCTGCACAACCTCTATCGGGCCTTCGACTTCACGAGCGAGGAACAGATCTGGGACGCCCTGGCGCGGAGCGTCGAGCCCGGCCCGCTGCTGGACCGTCTCTACGCCAGCATCCACCACGCCCTGATCCTGGAAGAGGAGGGGGGCGCCGCCGCCCGGGTGCGCGCGGTCCGGCCCGTGGAGCTGCGCGTCGGGGAGCGCGGACTCCTCGAGCCGGGCGGCCGCCCCGGTTTCCGGGTCCTGGCCCGCTGGCAGGTGGACGCCGCCGTCCTGCACTGGGGCCACACCCACTTCCGCACCTGGGAGTACCGGGCGCGCTTCACCGTCCAGGAGACGGCGGCGGGCTGGCGCCTGACGGACCAGGAGCTCCTGGGTGAGACCCGCGTGGACGCCGCCGCCGGCGGGGGAGGTGGAGGGCGGTGACGGCCTCCCGCCCCACGCCCGCCTGGCTCGTCGAGGCCCGCGAGCTGGCCTTTGCCTGGCCGGACTCCGGCTTCCGCCTGCGCATCCCCGAGTTCCTCCTGCCGCCCGGCGGGCGCGCCGCCCTGGTCGGCCCCTCGGGCTCGGGGAAGTCCACCCTGATCCATCTGCTCGGCGGGATCCTCCGGCCGGCGGGCGGGATCCTTCGCGTGGACGGCCGGGAGCTGCCCGCTCTCTCCGAAGCGGAGCTCCGGGCCTGGCGCTCGCGGCGCGTGGGCCTGGTCTTCCAGGACCTCGAGCTCCTGGAGTTCCTGGATCTGCGCGACAACCTCCTTCTTCCCTGGCGGATCGGAGCCGGCCTGCGTCTCGACGACACGGCCCGCCGCCGCGCCGGGGAACTCGCCCGGGCCCTCGGCCTGGAGGGGCTCCTGGCGCGGCGTCCTTCGCGCCTGTCCCGGGGCGAGCGGCAGCGCGCCGCCCTGGCCCGGGCCCTGGGCCCCGGCCCGGCCCTGCTTCTCTGCGACGAACCGACGGCCAGCCTCGATCCGCCCGCGGCGCGGCGCGCCCTGGACCTCCTTCTGGAGCAGGCCGCCGCCCAGGGAGCGGGCGTCGTCGTCGCGACCCACGACCCCGGCGTCCTGGACCGCTTCGAGACGGTTCTCGACCTCGGCACCCTGGGGGGGGAGGAGGCCGGGTCATGAACCCCGGGGTCTTCTGGATCGCCTGGCGGAGCTTCCTGCACCACCGCCTGCGCAACGGAATCCTCCTCGCCTGCTTGGCGGTCGGCCTCTTCCTGCCGCTGGCCTCGCGTCTCCTCGTCGCCCGCTACCAGGAGGAACTGGGGGCGCGCGCCCGGGCGACGCCCCTTCTCGGCGGACCGCGGGGAGGCTCTCTGGAACTCGTCCTCGAGGCCCTGGCCTTCCGCCGCGCCGCCCACCCGCCGCTGCCCCTGGCCGAGGCCCGCGCCCTGGAGGCGGAGGACCGGGGCCTCGTCATTCCCCTGCAGCTGCGCAACACCGCCCGCGGCCGGCCTCTGGTCGGCACCGTTGCGGAGTACTTCGAACTGCGCGGCCTCCGGCCCGCCGCCGGGCGGCTGCCGCTCCGGACCGGGGAGGCGGTCCTGGGGGCGGAGGCGGCCCGCGCCCTCGGTCTCGGGCCCGGGGACCTCCTGGCCACCGACCCCCGGGAGATCCTGGACCTGGCCCGGCCGCCGAGCCTGCGGCTGCGGATCACGGGGGTCCTGGCGGAGAGCGGCTCCCCCGACGACCGTGCGGTCTTCACGGACCTGAGGACGATCTGGGCCGTCGAGGGTTACGCCCATGCCCACGCCGACCCCGCCCGGGTTCCCGAGGACCAGGTCCTGGCCGAGGCCGGCGAGGTGCGCGAGCTGAGCCCGGCTCTGCCGGTTGCCGAGGTCCTGGAGCCCGGGGACCTCGCCGGCCTCCACGTGCACGGCGACGAGGGCCGGCTGCCCCTCTCCTGCCTGATCTTCCTGCCCCGCGACGCCCGGGCGGCGACCCTGGTCCGCACGCGCTGGAACGACGCCCCCGACCGGCAGATGGTCGAGCCGGCCCGGGTCATCGAGGACCTCTTCGTCCTCGTTCTCCAGGTGCGTGCCTGGTTCGACCGCTTCGCCCTCCTCCTCGGGGTCTCCACGGCTCTCCTCGCGGCCCTGGTCCTGAGTCTGGACCTGCGCCTGCGCCAGCGCGAGATGGAGACCCTGCGCCGCATCGGCTGCGCACCCGGGACCGTTCTCCTCCTGCGCACCGTGGAGACCGGCGTCCTCCTCCTGGGCGCCGTCCTCCTCGCCGTCCTTGCTTCCGGCCTGGTCCTCTGGATCACTCCCGACCTCGTCACGAGCCTGTGAACTCCCGCCTTCCCTTCTCCCGGACCCTGCTTCTCCTCGTTCTTCTTCCGGCTTGCGGACCGCCGGAGGAGGAGGCCCCGGGACCGGCGGTCGTGGAGCGCGTCGCCGTCTCCTTCGCGCCCCTGGCCTGGGCCGCCGAGACCCTGGCCCGGGGGACGGTCCCCGTGGTCCTGCCCCTGCCGCCCGGCGAGGATCCGGCTTTCTGGGAGCCTTCCGACGCTGCCCTCGCGACCTTCCAGCAGTCGCGCCGGATCCTCTTGAACGGGGCGGGCTTCGAGCGCTGGGCGGCGACCGCGGTCCTGCCCCGGAGCCGGGTGGTCGAGACCGCCGCCGCCTTCCGCGACCGCTGGATCGTGCGGGAGGAGGGCAGGGTCCACAGCCACGGCGGCGGCCCGGCCCATTCCCACGCCGGCCTCGACGGCCATACCTGGCTGGCACCCTCCCTCTTCCGGGAGCAGCTGCGGAGTGCCGCCCGGGCCCTGGAAGAGGCCTGGCCGGAGCACCGGGCGGTCTTCCGCGCCGGCCTGGAGGAGGCCGAGGCGGCCCTGGAGGATCTGGAGAATCGCCTGCGCGCCCTCCAGCCGGCTCTGCAGGGCTGGACCCTCCTCGCCTCCCACCCGGCCTACGACTACCTCGCCCGCGAACAGGGCTGGACGATCCGGAACTTCGACCTGGACCCGGAGGCGCCCCTGACCCCGGAGCAGCTCCAGGCCCTGGAAGCGGCCCGCGGTCTGCGCACCCTGATGCTCTGGGAGGGCGAGCCCCGGCCCGAGACCCGGCGCGCCCTCGAGGAACGGGGCATCCGGAGCGTCCTCTACGCTCCCGGCGAGGGGCCCGGCGGTCCGCCCTGGCCGGAACTCCAGCGCCAGAACCTGGAGCGTCTGGCCGAGGCTCTGGGCGCCGGCGCGCTGGCGCCGGCCGGCGATTGAGCCTTCCACGCCCTGCCCCCGGGCCCGCGGCGGCGCACGGCCTCAGGTCACCGCCAGGTTCAGGAGGAACTCGGCGTTGTTCTCGGTCTTCTCCATCCGCGAGACCAGGAGCTCCATGGCCTCGATGGGGTTCATCTCGTTCAGGACCTTGCGCAGGAGCCAGACCCGCTGCAGCTCCTCCTTGCTGAAGAGCAGATCCTCGCGGCGCGTGCCCGAGCGGTTGATGTCGATCGCCGGCCAGGTCCGGCGGTCGGCGAGCTGCCGGTCGAGGACCAGCTCCATGTTGCCGGTGCCCTTGAACTCCTCGAAGATCACCTCGTCCATCTTCGAGTTCGTGTCGATCAGGGCGGTGCCGAGAATGGTCAGGGATCCCCCGTCCTCGAGGTTCCGCGCCGAGCCGAAGAAGCGCTTCGGCTTGAGCAGAGCGTCGGCCACCAGACCGCCGGTCATGATCTTGGAGTTCGAGGGGGCGACGTTGTTGTAGGCCCGGGCCAGGCGGGTGATGGAGTCCAGGAGGACCACCACGTCGCGGCCCTGCTCGACCATGGTCCGCGCCCGCTCCAGGACCATCTCCGCCACCTGGATGTGGCGCGAGGGTGGCTCGTCGAAGGTGCTCGAGACGACCTCGCGGTTCTCGCCGGGGACACTGCGCTCGAAGTCCGTGACCTCCTCGGGCCGCTCGTCCACGAGCAGGATGATGAGGTGGGTCTCGGGGTGGTTGGTGACGATGGCGTTGGCGATGATCTGCAGGAGCACCGTCTTGCCGGTGCGCGGCGGCGCCACGATGAGGCCGCGCTGGCCCTTGCCGATGGGGGCGATGAGGTCCACGATCCGCGCCTCGATGGCGTCCTTCGTGGTCTCCAGGCTCAGGCGTTCCTCCGGATAGAGGGGCACCAGCTCCTGGAAGGGCACCAGGGACAGCTGCTTCTCGGGCGGCTCCCCATAGACCGTCAGGACCTCGTGGAGGACCAGGAGCGCGTGGTCCGGATCCTCCTCGGGAAGCGGCGCCAGGACGCCGCTCACTTCCTGCCCGGTCTTGAGGCGGTGCTTCTGGATGAGTTCGGCGTGCAGGAGGGCGTCGGTGTCGGCGTTCGGCGTGTAGTCGCTGACCCGGTGGCGCAGGTAGCCGTGTCCCTCGGGCAGGATCTCGAGGACGCCCTTGGTGAAGAAGACGCCGCCTTCTTCCATGCGCTGGCGGATGATGCGCCGGAGCAGGGGACCGCGGGCCATGCCGGCGGCTTCCTCGATGCCCAGGTCCAGGGCGAGTTCCTGGAGCTCGGGCAGGGCCAGGCGCAGGAGCGGCGAGAGGTGGTACTCCTCCTTCTTGCGCTTCGTGGCGAAGGACTTCACCGACTCCGGCGTCCACTCCTCCTCGGGCCGCGGCGGCAGGTGGCCGGGGGCGGGGAAGGGGATGAGCTGCTGCCCGGTGGTCGAGGGGAAGTGCGGGGCGGAGGCGCCACCGCCACGCCGGCGGCGCCGGCGGCGGCGGGCTTGATCCACTTTGGCTTGGGCCATGCTGGTGGAGGATCCCGGTCGGGGTCGGATCGGAACCGGCGCCGCGCCCGTCTCGGGGGGGCCGGGGAAGGAACTCAGGCGTCCGGCGCCGCGTCGCGGCCGCGCCCCGGGCCGGGGGCGGGGATGCGGACGGGAGGACGGTCCCAGGCGGGCCAGCGCTCGGCGAGCGGACGGACCTCGGGACGGCCGGCGCGGGATCGCAGCAGCCGGGCGGCCAGTTCCCGGCACGCCTCGGCGAGGGCCTCAGGGCCCTGTTCATTGGACAGGATAGCATCCGCGGCCGTCCGTTTCTCCTCGACCGGGCGCTGGGCCGCCTCGCGCGCTTCCCATTCCTCTGTGCTCCAGCCGTGGCGCTCGCGGCTGCGGCGGGCGCGTTCGGCGGCCGAGGTCTCCACATGGACGAGGGTATCGCAGAGGGCGTCGAGGCCCCCTTCCAGGAGGAGAGGGACGTCGAGGAGGGCCCAGGCACCCCGTCCGGAGCGGCGGGAGGCCTCCTCCAGCTCCTGGAGGGCCTGGTGGAGGGCCCGGCGGACGGGCGGGTGCAGGAGAGCCTCCAGGCGGCTGCGGGCAGCGGGATCCCCGAAGACCCGGGCGCCCAGGGCCCTGCGGTCCAGGCTCCCGTCCGGCTGCCGGAGCCCGGGCCCGAAGGCCGCCTCCAGGGCTTCCAGGGTCTCGGGGTCTCCGAGGATCCGGCCGACCTCCGCGTCAGCGTCCAGAAGCCGCAGCGGAGCGCCTGGATCCGCCTCGGAGAGTGCCTTCCCGAGGGCGCGGGCGGCGCTACTCTTGCCGGAGCCCACGCCGCCGAGGAACCCGACGATCCA
This sequence comes from Planctomycetota bacterium, assembly GCA_027021325.1. GTDB lineage: Bacteria > Planctomycetota > UBA1135 > UBA1135 > UBA1135 > JALUUN01. The sequence continues at coordinate 4,305 of JALUUN010000232.1, read as the reverse complement.
GAGACCGGGCCGGGACCCGGTCCCGGGACCGGAGGGGGACGCCGGAGGGGGTCCCATCGGGGACATCCTGGTGCTTCCTTGACCACCCGGCAAGCGGCCCCTAAAAACTGCGTTTCCCCGGCCCGGCGGGACGGCCAACCGCCGTGCCGCGGTGCCCTTGGGCTGCCGGCCCCGATCCCGCGGCCCGATCCACGCCGATCCAGGAACCCATGCCCCGAGCCGTCCGCAATCCGGTCTCCCGCCCCCAGGCTGGCGCCGCCCAGGTGTCCCTGATGTGGGTGATCGTCATGGCCGTCCTCCTCGTCTTCGCGGGGATCTTCGCCTACGCCAGCCTCGACAAGTCCGCGGCCCTGCAGGAGGAACTGGACGCGAGCCGGGCCGAGGTCCAGAGCTGGCAGAGCCAGGTCGCCGACCTGAACCGTCAGCTCACCGCCCTCTCCCTGAAGATCGGCTTCACCGACGGCGCCAGCGATACCCACGTCTCGCCCGAGGCCATCGCCCTGGACACCTTCAAGGCGGTGTTCCCGAGTGCCGCCAGCGCGCCCAACGTCCAGGAGCTCCTGAACGCCGCGGTCACGGACTACAACGCCCTGAGCACGCGGCTGCAGAACGCGCGCAACGAGATCACGGAACTGCGCAACACGCTGAACGAGCGTGAAGACGAACTCACCCAGCTGACCCGGGAGAAGGACAGCCAGATCGCCGACCTGCGCCGGGATCTGGAGGACACCCGCACCCAGCTGAACAACCAGATCGTGGACGTCGAGCGCGAGCGGGACGCCCTGCGCGACACGGTGCGCGAGCTGAACACCCGGGTCAGCGACCAGACGGCCCAGATCGCCGAGCTCACCCAGCAGTACGAGAAGGCTCTCCAGGACCTTCAACTCCGGGCCGCGGTCCTGGGCGACCGCCTGAACCACGTCGAGCGCCGCGCCGCCACGCCCGACGGCACCGTGCTGTCCTCTTCCTCGGCCGTCGGCAAGGCCTGGATCGACCTTGGCCGGCGCAACCGCCTGCGCTCGGGCATGGAGTTCGAGGTCAAGGATCCCCTGAGCGGCGAGTACAAGGGCCGCCTGCGCGTGGACCAGGTCGAGGAGAAGCGTTCCTCCTGCTCCATCCTCGAGGAGGTGGACCGCTATGACCCGATCGGCCCGGACGATCTCCTCTTCAACGAGATCTACGATCCGAGTCGGACCATGGTCGCCGTCCTCCTCGGCAACGGTTTCGGCCGCTACAGCGAGAACGACATGAAGACCATGCTCGCCGAGGTCGGCGTCGAGACTCGCGGCGAGGTCTCGAACGAGGTGGACATCCTGATCCTGGGCACGCCCTTCTTCGACCCCGACACCGGCGAGGTCCTGCCCTGGAGCAGCCAGGACGCCTACAAGGCGGCTGAGTCCCTGGGAGTGGTGGTGGTGCCCTTCCGCGACGCCATGGCCTGGCTGGGCCTCTGAGCCGGCCGCTCCGGCTCCAAGGACAAGGCCGCCGGGACCCTCCCGGCGGCCTTGTCTCCGTTCCGGCCCCGGGCCTCGTCGGGGACCGCGAGAGGCGATAATCCCCGGCTCTTCCCGCACCGGCCCCCATGCCCCGCTTCCCGGACGACCCCGAGCAGGTCCGCATGACCTTCAGCGAGCACCTGGAGGAGCTGCGCAGCCGGCTCCTCAAGAGCTTCGCTCTGGTGGTGATCTGCTTCCTGGGGACCTTTGCCGGGGTCATGGACCCGATCCAGCGCATGATCACCTGGCCGCATCGCTCGGCGGTCCAGCGCCTGGACCCGGCCCTCGTGGAGCAGACCGGCATCCAGGAAGCGCTGACGGTGATGTCGCCCATCGAGGCGATCTTCTTCAAGTTGAAGATCTCTTTTGTGATCGCCCTGGTGGTCGGCTTTCCCTTCGTTCTCTACCAGATCTGGGCTTTCGTCGCCGTCGGCCTCTATCCCCACGAGCGCCGCATCGTCATGCGCATCGTTCCCTTCGCCCTCGGTCTCGGGGTGCTGGGCATCCTCTTCGGGTACTTCGTGGCGGTGCCGGTGGTGCTGCAGTTCCTCTATGCCGAGATCGATCCGGCCTTCTTCGATGCCCAGATCCGCCTGAAGGAGTACCTGAGCGTCTTCCTGACCTTCACCTTCTCCCTGGCCCTGGTCTTCCAGCTGCCGCTGATCCTGGCCACCCTCGGGGCGGCCGGGGTGCTGCGGGCCTCGTCCCTGCGCCGGTACCGGCGTCACGCCATCGTCGGCGTCTTCCTCCTGAGTGCGATCTTCACCCCGCCGGACCCGTACAGCCAGGTGACCATGGCTCTGCCGACGGTGCTCCTCTACGAACTCGGCATTCTCCTCGTCGCCGGCATCGAACGCCGGCGTGCCTCCCCGGACTCCGCCTCCTGACCCATGCGCGTCGGCCTCGTCGGCCTTCCCGGCAGCGGCAAGACCACCCTGTTCCGCGCTCTCGGCGGGGAACGGGAGAAGGTTCCCCATGCTCCCTCGGACGAACGTCCGTTGGTCTCCGTCGAGGTTCCGGACCCGCGCCTGGAGTGGCTGCGGGATCTGTGGCAGCCGAAGAAGTTCACCCCGGCCCGCGTCGAGTTCCAGGACCTGCCGGGGATCCCGGAGAAGGCGGTGCGCGGCAAGCCGGAGCTCCTGGCGGCGGTCCGGGAGTGCGACGCCCTGGCGGTGGTGCTGCGCGACTTCGCCGCCGACCCCTACGGGCAGGGGCCGCCGGCGCCGGCCCGCGACCTGGAGATCCTGCGCAGCGAGTTCCTGCTGGGGGATCTGGCGGTGGTCGAGGGCCGCCTGGAGCGCCTGCAGGCGAAGCTGCGCAAACCCACTCCGGACAAGGCCGCCGAGGAGCGGGAACGGGAGCTCCTGGAGCGCATCCGCCCGCTCCTGGAGGAGGGGACCGGCCTTCAGGATCTGGAGCTCGCCCCCGAGGACCGCCGGCTCCTGGCGGGCTTCCGTTTCCTGAGCGCCCACCCCTGGGTGGTGGTCCGCAACGTGGACGAGGAGCGTGCCGGGGAGCCTCCGGAGGCCCTGTCGGAAGCGCCGGAGATCGTTCTCGCCGCCACCGCCGAGGAGGAGGTCGCCGGCCTGGACCCCGGAGACCGGGCCGAGTTCCTGGCCGCCTTCGGCATCGCCGAGCCCGCCCGGGCATCCCTGGTGCGGGCGGCCTACGCCGCCTGCCGGGTCCACTCCTTCTTCACGGCCGGCGACGACGAGGTCCGGGCCTGGACGATCCCGGTGGGGGCCAACGCCGTCGAGGCCGCGGGCAGGATCCACTCGGACCTGGCGCGGGGCTTCATCCGCGCCGAGGTCGTGCCCTTCGAGGAGCTCCGGGCCGCCGGGGACCTGCGCCGCTACAAGGCGGAACATCCCGTTCGCCTCGAGGGCCGGGACTACGTGGTCCAGGACGGCGACATCCTGGAGATCCGCTTCTCGGTTTGAGGCATGGGAGAGGTTCCGCAGGAAGGGCCGAGGGCGGTGATCCTCTCCGTCGGCGAGGAGCTCCTCGACGGGCGCATCACGGATACGAACTCGGCCTGGCTGGCCCGGGCCCTGCGTGAGCTGGGCTTCGAAGTACGCTCGATGCGTACCCTGGGCGACCGGCCCGGCGAGTTCCGGGAGGTGCTGGAGACCCTGGCCCGGGAGCAGGCGCCGCCGCGGGCGGTGGTTTCGACCGGCGGCCTGGGGCCGACCGCCGACGACCGCGTCCGCCGAGAGACCGCCGAACTCCTCGGCATGCCCCTGGTCGAGGTGCCCGAGGCGGCCTCTGCCCTGCAACGCTCCTGGCTCCGGCACCAGGCGCCCGGCGAGCCGCCTTCCTGGTACCTGGATCAGGGCCGGGTCCCGGCCGGTGCCGAGATTCTGGAGAACCCGGCGGGGACGGCCCTGGGCTTCGCCGTGGAGGCCGGACCCTTTCTCCTCTGCTGCCTGCCCGGCCCGCCGCGGGAGATGGAGGCGGTCTGGACAGGGGGGGCGGCGCGGCTCCTCGCCGCCCGCGGCGCCCCGGGGACCCGGCGCACGGTTCTCTACCACATCGCCTCGGTTCCCGAGTCCCAGGTGGAGGCTCGCATCCGCGACCTCCTGGAGGCCGAGGGGGCGCTCCGCTATGGCATCCAGGCTTCCCTGTCCCGGGTCTCCGTCGCTGTCTACGCCCGCCGCGGGCCGGAGGAGGCACCGGAGGTCCTGGAGGAGCGGCTCCGGGAGGCCGAGGCCGAGATCCGGCGCCGCGTCGGGTCGTGGGTCTTCGGGCGCAACGGGGAGACGCTGGAGGGAGCGGTGGTCGCAGCCCTGCACCGTCGCGGCGAGACCCT
>JALUUN010000231.1 GCA_027021325.1 Planctomycetota bacterium | reverse complement strand
CTCCAGCCGCGGCCCGGCGGCGACTTCGCCCTGGCCCTGGCCCTGATCCGCCACCTCTTCGAGGAGGGCGGTGCCGACCCGGCGAGCCTGGAGCGCTGTACCGGCGTCGAGGCCCTGCGCGAACTGGCCGCGAGCCGCAGCCACGAGGCCTGGTGCGCGGAGGCGGACCTTCCTCCGGCGGAGGTCCGGAGTCTCGCCGAAGAGGTGGCGGCGACGAAGCCCATGGCAATCCTTGTCGGCTGGGGGCTGCAGCGGCGGACGAACGGCGGCGGCACGGTGCGCGCCCTGGACGCCCTGGGCGCGGTCTCCGGCAATCTCGGCGTTCCGGGCGGCGGCGTCAGTTTCTACTTCGGGCGGCGGACGGCCTTCGACCTCTCCTTCCTGGACGAGGCGCCGCCGCCGCCGCGCACCCTGAGCGAGCCGCTCCTTTCGCGGGAGATCCCGGCCGCCCAGGATCCGCCGATTCGCTGCGTCTGGGTGACCGCCGGCAACCCCGTCGCCATGCTCCCCGACAGCGAGGGGGTGCGCCGGGCCCTGGAGGCCGTGGAGTTCACCGTGGTCGTGGACTCGCATCCGACGGACACGACCTGCTGTGCCGATCTGGTCCTTCCGTGTACGACCATGCTCGAGGACGAGGACCTCTGCGGCGCCTACGGACACCACTGGCTGGGTGAGGTGCGGCGTGTCCTCGAACCGCCGCCCGGGGTGCGGACGGACCTGGAGATCGTCCGCGAACTGGCCGCGCGCCTGCCGCTTCCGGAAGCGGCGCGGGCGCTCTTCGAGGAGGACGCCGGGGCCTGGAAGCAGCGCCTCCTGGCGCGCCTGGAGCGGGAGCATGGCGTCGGCCTCGCGAAGCTGCGTGCGGGACCCCTGCGCCGGCCGGACCGGCCCGCGGTCCTCTTCGCGGACGGCCCTTTCCCGACGCCGGACGGCAAGGCGCATCTCCTCGAGCGTGAGCCGCCGCCGGTGCCGCGCCCGTCTCCGGAGCGCCCCCTCTATCTGATGGCTCTCGCCACCTCGCGCACCCAGGCGAGCCAGGACCGGAGCGAGCGCCAGCAGGGGCCGGTGGAGGCCGTCCTCCACCCCGAGGCGGCGGCCGGCCTGCCCGATGGCGCCCGCGCCGTCCTGGAGAGTGCCCGGGGCCGTCTGGAGGTGATCCTGCGTCACGACTCCCGGCAGCGGCGGGACGTGGTCGTGGTGCCGAAGGGCGGCTGGCTGCGGCGCGGCCGCTGCGCCAACGCCTTGATTCCTGCACGAGAAACCGACCTCGGCTCGGGGGCGGCCTACTACGACGAAACCGTCCGGGTCCTCCCGGTGTAGATTGAAGGCGCATGTCCTTTCCGGTCCCGACCCTGCTCCTGTTCCTGGCGGCGGCGCCCGCGCCCCAGGACCCGCCGCCGGTCTCCCTGGACGACCTGCTCCGGCTCGAGGCGCACCTCGAGCGCCTGACGCCGCGCCTGCAGGAGGTGACCGTGGGTCTGCGTCTCGGCGGTGCCCAGGGCGGAGCCGGTTCAGCGAGCGGCGTGCTCGTCTCGGAGGACGGCCTGGTCCTCACCGTGGCCCACGCCTTTGGTTCCCCGGGGCAGCGGCTGCAGGTGGTCCTCCACGACGGGCGCACCCTTCCCGGCGAGACCCTCGGCCGTGAGAGCCGGCGCGACTTCGCGCTGGTGCGCATCCTCGACGGTGGTCCTTTCCCCTTCGCCGAGATCGGCAGGAGCGAGGATCTGCTGCGCCGGCAGATCCTTCTCTGCGCCGGCCACCCCGGCGGCATCGAGAGCGGCCGGCCGCCGGTGGTCCGGCTCGGCACTCTCGGCGAACGCCGCCGCGACTGGCTGATCACGAGCTGCGTCCTCATGCCCGGCGACTCCGGCGGTCCTCTCTTCGATCTCGAGGGCCGGGTGGTCGGCGTCAACAGCCGCATCGAGGTGGACGAGCGCATCAACTACCACGTGCCTGTGGAGCGCTACCTGGACGCCTGGGAGGCCCTGGTCGCCGGCGAGGATCTGAGCCCCTCGCCCTTCCTCCGCCGCGGCCGGCCCATGCTCGGCGCCGAACTCAGCGACCATCCCGAGGGCGTGCGCGTCAACCGGGTCCAGGAGGGCGGCCCGGCCGCCGCCGCCGGTTTGCAGGCGGGCGACATCCTCACCCACCTGGACGGCGACCGCCTGCACGGGCGTTCCTCCATCCGCGGCCTGCTGCGTACCTACGAGCGCGGTGAGGAGGCGGTCCTGCGCGTCCGCCGCGGCAGCCGGATCCTGCGCCTGCCGGTGATCCTGGGCGTGTGGGGCGACGAGGAGCCCGGAGACGGCAAGAGCCCGCCGATACCCCTGCCGCCCACCGGCGACGGTCCGGGGCCGGACCGGGGGGGCGGCCGATGAAGCCCCTGCTGCGCCTCTTCGCTCTGGCTGTCCTCGCCGGCGTCCTGCCGCCGGCCCTCCCGGCGCAGGAGCCTTCCTGGCCCGAGGTCCTGCCGGCGCGCCAGCGGAGCCTCGTGGACGCGGTCCTGCCTCTGACCCGCGAGGCCCACCGCTCGGTGGTCGTCTTCAAGAGCGGCCTGGGCGAGGAGGCGCGGCGCATCCTCGGCACCGTCATCGCCCCCGAGGGCCTGGCCCTGACCAAGGCCTCCGAGCTCCTGCCCGGGGCGCCCTTGCTGGCGACCCTCGCCAACGGCACGACGGTCCGCGCCGCCGTCCTCAGCCGCGATCCCGAGACCGACCTCGCCCTGGTGCGTCTGGCGACCGGCCAGGAGCTGCCGGCCCTGGTCTTCCCCGAGGAGGCGGCACCGC
>JALUUN010000230.1 GCA_027021325.1 Planctomycetota bacterium | reverse complement strand
GCGGCCGTCGATGTGGCCGATGGTCACGTTCACGCCGGTGATGCCCGCCAGCCAGAACTTGACATCGTTCAGGATGTTCGTCTGGATCACCCAGCGCGACTGGTTGTTGCGCGGCGTGGCGATGGCGTTCTCCGTGATCCACTTGACGCCTGGAAGCCGGGCCATCTCCAGGACCTGCCGGTTGCCGGCACGCACGTCCGCGCGCAGGTAGCGGCCGGTGTCGTAGAGATTGAGGACCTCGACACCCAGGGCGGCGACCGCTTCGGCCTCGGCGTAGAGGTCGCGGTCGGGCCAGAAGCTCACCGACAGGAAGTGGCGGCCCTGCGGGTCGTCGGCACGGGTGCCGTAGGCGCCGAGGATGGGGTCCAGCTTCCAAGCCGGGTGGAAGGGGTAGAGGGCCTGGGCCTCGGCGGCGACGCCCGCCACCGCAGCCTCGGGCAGGCGCACGGCCATGGCGTTGTGCGGCTGGTACTCGATGAAGACACCGCCGGAGGCGAGGACGAGATCCTCCAGGGAGTACCAGGCCTCGGGGCCCCGGGCCTGGACGAGGTAGTAGCCGGCGCCGGCGGCCTCGTCGGGGCCGTAGGCGAGGCCGGCGGGGACGGGCGGCTCGCCGTTGCGCGTGTCCCAGTCCAGGTTCTTCAGGACCAGACGGGTGGGCTCGCGATGGCGATCGGTCTCCCAGAGGGGCAGGGGCTGCTGCTGCAGCCCGGCGAGGGCCAGGGTCAGGGCGGTGCTGAGGATCATCTTCGGGCGGGGACGGGCCGGGGGGCCGGCCCTGGGCAAGGGGGAAGAGGGATGGACGCCGGACTTCCGGCGGCCCGGCCCATGCTACACCCGGACGGCCCACGTGGGGCTACCAGGTCGCGACCAGGGCGAAGCCCTGCGGGCCTACGGGAACGGAGTGGCCGCGAACCTCCAGAGTCCAGGTGCCGGGAGCAGGCCGCGGCAGCTGCACCATCTCGGCGGTGTTGCGGTGGTCGAAGCGGCTGGGGTCAGGGTTCGGGCGGGAGGCGCCGTTGGCGGTGTTCAGGATGTTCCCGTGGTAGACCGTGCCGTCGGGGGCGGTCACCACGAGCTCCAGGTCGTTCACGACCGGATCCAGGGCGAAGGCAGCCCCGGGCTCATCGGCGAAGGCCAGGGTCACGCGCAGGTCCGGCGAGGGAGCGGTGATGTCCAGGGTCCAGCTCTGGCTCTCGCCGGTGGCGAGGCCTGAGGCATGGGGCACGTCCACCACCCAGAGACTGCGCGGGTCGCCGGCGAAGTAGAGCACCCGGTCGAGGAGGATCCTCCCCCACCCTTCCCGGTAGCTCGGATAGCCGGGCTCGGCGCGCAGGTCCACGGCGCTGTTGATGAGGCAGGCGCGCAGAAGCGACCCGCTCGGCGTGAAGGCGGCGGTCGGATCCGCGGCGCCCGAAGGCCAGAAGCCGTCCTCGAAGTACTGCTTCACCAGTGCCGCCGCGCCGGCGACGGCCGGACAGGCCATCGAGGTGCCGCAGTCGGGCACCACGGTGCAGCCGGAGGTGTTGGCCGACCAGACGTCGCATCCCGGGGCCACGACTTCGGGCTTCAGGCGTCCGTCGGCGGTCGGCCCCTGACCTCCCACCGCGATCTGGTTGGGCCGGGCACTGTCGGCGGCAATCACCGCCACGCAGGACTTGGCGTTCTCCGGGATCTTGATGTTCTGGCCGTTGTTGCTGGCGAACACGACCAGCCCGTCCTCGCGGTCGTGGGAGTAGGCGTCAATGTCCCGCGCCCACTCGTCGTAGTCGGTGGAGAAACTCGAGCCCCAGGAGTTCGTGTGGATGCGTGCACCCTGCTGATGCGCCTCCTCGAGCCAGACGCCCAGCTCGGTGCTGGAGGGAAAGCCGGAGTGGTGGACCAGGAAGGCGTCGGGCGCCATGCCGTTGCCCGAGTCCAGGCCGTCCACGGGGGTCCGGTTGCCGGCGGCGGTGCCGGCGGTGTGGGTTCCATGGGCGTCCACGCCCGACCCGGGGCTCCACCACTTGATCTTGCGGTGGGTCGGGCCCGGGTCCACGCCCGTCGGGTCGTCGAACCAGCAGGTGTCCTCGGCGATGCGCCCGTCGATGTGGCCGAGGGTGACGTCGAGGCCGGTGATGCCCAGATCCCAGACCTTGGTGTCGTCAGGGCGGGCGGTCTGGATGATCCAGCGTGTGCGGTCGTTGCGCGGCTCGCCCTGGAGAGCCTCGGTGATCCACTGGACCTCATGGACCCGGGCCAGGGCCAGGAGGGCCCCGTGGGGGGCGCGCACCAGGGCGCGGCGCGATCGCGGTGCCTCGAAGAGGCCGAGGACCTCGGCGCCGGCCGCCTCCAGGCGTGGCAGGGCGCCGGCGGGATCCACATCCGGCCAGAACTCGACGCTCAGGAGGTGCCGGCCTTCGGGATCCGCCGCCCGGGTGCCGAAGGCACCGATCCGGCGGTCCAGCTTCAGGACCGGCTGGACGGGCATACGAAAGACCGCCAGGGGCGCCAGGGAGGGGGCGGCCCCGGGGGGCAGCCAGGCGAGCCAGGCGTTGTGCGGGATCCAGGCCAGGACGCGGCCGTCGCGGCGGCGGATCTCCCGGGCGAGCTCCTCGGCCTCGGCAGGGCCGGCGGCCTGGAGGATCCAGCGGCCCTGCTCCTCGGCCTCGTTCTCCGACCAGGCGAGGGCCGGCGGCAGGGCCGGGAGGCCCTGGCGGGTATCCAGGTCCAGGCCGCGCAGGAGGAGGCGGCGCGGCTCCTGGAACCGGTCCGTGGCCGCCAGGGGCAGGGGCGCCTGCAGGCCGGCGGCGGCGAGCAGAACCAGAAGGATCATGACAAGGTGTTCCGGGACAAGGGGATGGGCCGGCGGGTCCGGCACGGGAAGAGCCTCCTCTCCATCGGCCGCCTTCCCTCTTCCTCTGGACGCCGCCAGCCGGCGCCGGTGACAGGAAACACGGGCGCCGCCGGGGCCGCCGGACCGGCGCTTTTCGGGGAACCCCCCGGGACCGGGGTCGGCCCGGTCTCCGGGAGGAATCCGCCGCCGGGCCCCGTTCTTCCTTTAGAGTGGCCGATTCCCCTGCGGCGCTCCGGCCCCGTGGAGGACCCCGACTCCCATCCCAATCCCTGTCCCCAAGACATGAAAGCCAGACGACTCCTTTCCTTCGGGGTCCTCGGTCTCCTCCTCGCGGGCGCCGCCCACGCGTGCATCGAGGCCCTGGACCTGAACCGGATGGTGCAGCGCGCCGACACCGCCGTGCACGGCACCATCACCAACGTCCGCTCCGTCGCCTACACCCCGCCCGGCGACGACCGCCTGATCTACACCCTCATCACCGTCGAGGGCGAGGATCTCTACACCGGCGAAGCGCGGACCCTCGAAGCCGCCTTCCTCGGCGGCACCTGGCAGGGCGAGAGCATGACGGTCACCTGCATGCCCGCCCCCAGCGAGTACCGCCTCGGCAACGACGTCGTCGTCTTCTCCGCCCCCGTCGAAGGCTGGGGTCCCGAGATCGACCGCTGCGTCTACGCCGCCATGGGCGGCATCTTCCGGGTCATCCCCAGCCGCAAGGGCGAGGTGGTCCTCGGCAAGGGTGAGGGTTTCGCCATCGAGCAGAACCAGACCCTCGATCAGCTCCGGCAGGGCATCCGCGTCGCCCTCGCCGCCAAGAAGCAAGGCCAGAGCGAGAAGTGAGGAGCTACGCCATGATCAAGAACCTCCTGCGATTCGCCATCGGCGGCGTCCTCCTGACCGGCGTTGCCTCGGTCGGCACCAACGAAGAGGCCCACGGCTGGTCCACCATCGGTGGCATGCTCGGCCAGGGCCAGCGCGACTTCCGGATCTACAACGACTTCCAGGACGCCGCGACCAACGACAACACCACCGCCGACCCGAACTGGCCCGGCTACGATGGCGCCGAGCTCGCCATCTGGAAGGGCGGTGCCGAGTGGGGCAGCCGTCTGTTCGGCGACGGTACCGGCGACCCGACCCAGTCGGGCGACATCGGCTCCGGCAAGGCCAACTTCAACTTCTTCTGGAACGGCAACGCCTCCGGCGTCGGCGGCACCAACGACAACATCAACTCGCCTCTGGGCGGTGCCAGCGGCGGCGTCCTGGCCTTCACCGAAACGCCCATCAACAACGGCTGGCGTATCCGCTACTACGAGGACTGGACCTGGGAAGACGGTCCCGGAACCTTCGGCGGCTCGGCCTTCGACCTGCAGGCCGTGGCCTGCCACGAGCTCGGTCACGCCCTCGGCCTCGGCCACTCTACGGACAACGCCGCGACGATGGCGCCGAGCATCGCCCAGAACAGCGAAGGCGAACGCTCCATCAACGCGGACGACCAGGACGGCATCCAGCTCGGCATCTACGACGCCCGGGACGACAACAATCTGCCGCGCATCGCCGACCTCACGGGTTCGGTGGTGGCCGGGGGCACGGTGGTCCTGACCGGCGCCAACCTGGATGCCGGCGGCGAGACCAACGTCTGGCTGAACAGCGACCTTGTGGACGGCGGCGACGCCGGCGGCGAACCCTACATCATCAGTGGCCTGACCGCCATCAACGGCGGCACCGAGGTCAGCTTCGTCGTGCCCTCCTCCGGCATCGAGCCCGGCGGCGTGCACGTGGACAACGGCAAGAACGGCCGCAAGTTCCTGTCCGAGGGGCATCCGTTCCCGCTGGACACCAGCGGCACCGGCTGCGGCGGCACGGACACGGTCGGACTCACCGGCCCGGCCCAGGCCAACGCCGGCGACTTCGTGAGCTTCACGATCACCGGCGCCCCGAACTCGCCCTTCACCCTCTACCGGAGCTTCAACCTGCTCGGGACCATCATCAACGGCCAGCAGTTCGACATCGGCGATCCGGTCGTGGTGGTGGGAACCGGCATGACCGACGCCACCGGCACCGGCGTCTTCTCCGGCACCGTTCCCGCCAACATCGCCCTCACGGTCTTCCTGTGGCTGGAGGCCGGCGTGGACGACAACGGCACGTTCTGCGACAGCAACGCCATCCAGTTCCGGATCAACTGAGGCCCTGCCGCCCGGCGGGCCCTGGACGGCCGTCTCCGCCCCGAGCGGAGGCGGCCGCCGCCCTTTCCGGCCTCCAGGGAGGCCCGGCGCCGGGCCGATAAGGAGCCGGCCGCCCGCCGGCTACGGCCCCTCCCCCCATGGACGAACGCACCAGGCTCCTCCACGAAGCACGCCAGGCGCAGGACCAGGGCCGCTTCCAGGCCGCCGCCGACGCCCTGCTCCGGGCCTTCCGCGGCGATCCGACCGACTTTCGCATCTGCCGGGAAGTCGGGCGCACCCTTCACGCCGCCGGCGACCTGGAGGCTTCCGTCTGCTTTCTCCTGCGTGCCTTCCAGGCCGAGCCGGCCGACGCGGCCACGGTGGCGAGCCTGACCGTGTTGCTCCGGGAAATGGGCCGGGAGGAGGAGTCCTCACGGGTGCTGCTCCGCGCCCTGGAGCAGGGACTCGAGCCCGGCCAGCTCGCCCTGCAACTGCAACGGCTGAGCTGAGGGCCCGCCCGCAGCCGCAGTCCCGGGCCCGGGCGGCTCCGGCTGCCCCCTTCCGGCGGCCGGAGTAGTCTGGGGGCCCGCGTGGTTGCGCCTGTCCCCATGTCCTCCGGCCATCCCTCCTCCACGAGCACCCGGGAATCCCAGGATCCGGTGGTCCTGGAGGATCTGGCCGCCGTGCTCCGGCTCCCGGGCCTGTTCCGGAAACTCGACCGGGTACTCTCACGCATGCTCCAGTCCTTCGGGGAGCCGGCCGACTTCGGCTTCCGGCGCATCACCGAGCGCCCGGCCGACGGGGTCCTGGAGTATGGACACCGCTGGCGGGATCCGGACGACCTGCTGGCAGTCTTCGCCGGCCTGACCTGGGGCGACAGCGGACACGACCCCCTCTGGGAAGTCCGGATCGAGGCCCTGCCTCGGGTGGATCCGGCAGGGGTCCGCGAGCGCGACCTGCACCGGATCGCCGCGCGCCGTGCAGAGTCCCGCTTCCGGGAGTGGGACCGCTTCTGGTACGAGGACACCGTCTGCCCCGAGTTCCTCTTCGGCGCTTCCGCCGCCGGGACCCGCTTCCTGGAGGAGACCGACCCCGACGGCACCGCCGCCGAGTACCTGGGCGGCGCCCTCTACGCCCTCCACGCCAGCGGCGCCGCCCGCGGCCTCCTGGAGGCCGTCTCCCGTCTCCCCCGCCGCCCGGCCTGAGGCCCTCCATGGCCGACCGCTGGCGCCGCGTCCGCAGCCTCCCCCGGGGCGACTACCGCATCTTCCGGGTGCGCGAGGACGGGTATGTGCACCCCGAGCGGGACGGCGAGCAGTCCTTCATGATCCTGGAGTGCCCGGACTGGGTGAACGTGGCCGCGGTCACGCCAGAGCGGGAGCTCGTCATGATCCGCCAGTTCCGCCCCGGCGTCGGCGCAACCCGACTCGAACTGCCCGGCGGCGTGATCGAGGAAGGCGAGGACCCGGCCGCTGCGGCCGCCCGTGAACTCCGGGAGGAGACCGGCTACGCCGGCTCCGCCCCCGAGCTCCTCGGCACGGTGGAACCGAACCCCGCCATCCAGGACAACCGCTGCCACAGCTTCCTGGTCCGGGAGGCCCGGCCGGCGGGACCCCGGGCCTGGGACGACGCGGAGTTCATCGAGACCGTCCTCGTACCCCTGGACCGTCTGTCCGCCCTCGTGGACGGCGGCGGGGTCGTCCACGCCCTCATGCTCGTCCCCCTCCTGCGCCTCCTGCGTACCGGCCTCTGACCCGCCATGGCCTCCGCCCCCGTTCCCTGTCCCCACTGCGGCTACGAGATCGCCACCTTCGCTGAGCTCCTGGAGGCCCTGGAGGGGGGCGCACGCTGCCTCCTGTGCGGCGGCGCCCTGGAGCCCGGGGGCCTGGAGGCGGCCCTGGACGCCTGGTCCGACGAGGAGCTCCTGGCCGCGGGCGAGGAGAAGGCCGAGATCGAGGAGGAGATCGCCGGCGAGGAGGAGCTCTTCGAGGGGACCCCGGACTTCGGGGACGAAGGCGAGGACGAGGAGGACCCTCTCCTCTAGGAAAGGGCCGGCCCCTGCCAGAATGGCCGGGGCGCCGCGCGGCCGGCCGTCCCGGCAGGCCGCCCGCAGAGGCGACCCGAAGGGCCGGCTGCACGAAGGCTTAGGAAGATTCTCCGGGGCGCTCCGGAGGGCCTCGGACCCTGGCACGAAGGTTGCTCCCCAGTGCCAGAGGATCCCCCATGAGCCCGCACATCCTCGTCGCCGACGACCATCCCGGAAGCCGGTCGGCCCTGGCGGCCGTCCTGGCCGCCCCGGGCTGGAACGTGGAGCTCGTGGAGTCCGGGAGGGCCGCCCTCGAGCGCCTCCTCCAGGACGCCTGGGATCTCTCGCTCCTCGACATGTACATGCCGGAGCTCACCGGTCTGGAGGTCCTGAGCCAGGTCCGCCAGTGCGGGCGGCGGGTGCCGAGCATCCTGATGAGCGGCAACCCCTCGCGCCGGCTGGAGGCCGCGGCCCTCGAGGCCGGAGCCGCCGCGCTCCTGCGCAAGCCGATCCCGGCGGAGGTCCTGCGCCTGACCGTGCAGGCCGTCCTGCAGCGGAACGGCGGCCGGCCTCCCGGCCCCCCCGGTGCGCGCACCGGCTGACCCCCATCCACCTTCCACCCAGGCGGACCGCGACTCCGGTCCCCGTGACGAGAGCCCACCACCCAGAGCATCCGTTCCCATGGCCAAGACCGCCAAGAAAGTTGCCATCCGCCCCCTCGGCGACAAGATCCTCGTCCAGCGCGTCGAAGCCGCCGAAGTCACTGCCGGCGGCATCGTCCTGCCCGACTCGGCCAAGGAGAAGCCGCGCGAGGGCAAGGTCCTCGCCCTCGGCGAGGGACGCCTGCTCGAGGACGGCTCCCGCGCGTCCTTCACCGTGAAGGTCGGCGACCGCATCCTCTTCAGCTCCTACGCCGGCACCGAGGTCAAGTGGGAGGGAGAGGAGTACCTGATCCTTTCCGAGGACGACATCCTCGGCGTCATCGGCTGAGCACCGGCTGAGGCATCCGCAGAGCATCCAGACGCAGAAGAACCATGGCAGTCAAGAAAATCGCTTTCGACCAGGACGCCCGCGAGCACATCCGCAAGGGTGTGCACAAGCTCGCCGCCGCCGTCAAGGTCACCCTCGGCCCGAGGGGCCGCAACGTGATCATCGAGAAGTCCTTCGGGACTCCGGTCGTCACCAAGGACGGGGTGACCGTGGCCAAGGAGATCGAGCTCGAGGACAAGTACGAGAACATGGGCGCGCAGATGGTGCGCCAGGTGGCCAGCAAGACCGCGGATGTCGCCGGCGACGGCACCACCACCGCCACGGTGCTGGCCGAGGCCATCTACGACGAGGGCCTGCGCAACGTCACCGCCGGCGCCAACCCGGTGGAGTTGAAGCGCGGCATCGAGGCCGCCGTCCACGCGGTCTGCGACTTCCTGGAGAGCAAGAGCAAGGCGGTCAAGAGCAACGACGAGATCCGCCAGGTGGCGACGGTCTCCGCCAACAACGACGGGGAGATCGGCGAGAAGATCGCCGAGGCCTGGGAGCTGGCCGGCGAGAACGGGGTCATCACCATTGACGAGGGCCGCGGCCTGGAGACCGAGATCCGGCATGTCGAGGGGATGCAGTTCGACAAGGGCTACCTGTCGCCGCACTTCGCCACCGACCTCGAGACCCTGGAGTGCGTCCTCGAAGACCCCTACGTCCTGATCTTCGAGAAGAAGATCTCCAACATCCGCGACCTCCTGCCGGTCCTGGAGAAGGTCGCCCAAAGCGGCAAGCCGCTCCTGATCATCGCCGAGGACGTCGAGGGCGAGGCTCTGGCGACCCTGGTCGTGAACAAGCTGCGCGGCGTCTTCAACTCCTGCGCCGTGAAGGCGCCGGGCTTCGGCGACCGCCGCAAGGCGATGCTCGAGGACATCGCGATCCTCACCGGCGGTACCGCCCTCATGGAAGACCTGGGCTTCAAGCTGGAGAACGTGGAACTCAGCCACCTCGGCCGCGCCAAGCGCGTCGTGGTGACCAAGGACGAGACCACGATCATCGAAGGCGCCGGCAAGAAGGCCGACATCAAGGCCCGCATCGAGCAGATCCGCCGCCAGATCGAGGAGACCACCTCGGACTACGACCGCGAGAAGCTCGAGGAGCGCCTCGCCAAGCTCAGCGGCGGCGTGGCCGAGATCCTGGTCGGCGCCGCCACCGAAGCCGAGATGAAGGAGAAGAAGGCCCGGGTCGAGGACGCCAAGCACGCGGTCTACGCGGCCTACGAGAAGGGCATCCTGCCGGGCGGCGGCGTCGCCCTGCTGCGGGCCCAGGAGGCCATCGACAAGCTGAAGCTGAAGGGCGACCGTCAGGTCGGCGCCCAGATCGTGCGCCGCGCCCTCGAGTCCCCGCTGCGCCAGATCGCCGTGAACGCCGGCCACGACGGCAGCATCGTGGTGGACCGGGTGCGGGCCCAGAAGAAGTTCGCCGAGGGCTACAACGCCGCGGCGGACAGCTACGGCGACCTGGTGGCCGAGGGTGTCATCGACCCGACCAAGGTGGTGATGACCGCCCTGCAGAACGCCGCCAGCGTCAGCACCCTGCTGCTCACCACCGAGGCGCTGGTCAGCGAGGTGCCCGAGCCCAAGCCGGCCCCGGCGCCCGGCGCCGGTGGCGACATGGGCGGTTTCTGAGCCCCTCCAGGGATTCACGGCGGGGGCGGAGCCCGGCGCGGCTCTGCCCCCGTCCCTTTCTTCCTGCAGGCCGGCGTGGGCCCCCCGGGGGCGCTCTGCGGGGCAGAGAGTAGACTCGGAGAAGCCCTTCCCCGACTCCAGCACCCCCCATGCGCCCGGAAGCCCTCCTCCCCCGCGCCGCCGGCCTCCTCGTCTGCCTCCCCCTGCTCGCGGCCCCCATGACCGCCCAGGTCCAGGGGCTGGACGCCGTCCATCGCGACGGCCAGACCTTCCTGACCTGGCAGGAGCTCCCTGGCAGCGGCCTGCGCTACCGGGTCTGGCGCGGCCCGCAGCCCTTCACCGATCCAGCCCAGCTGGCGGGCGCCGACCTCCTGGGCGAGGTCGGCCAGGACAGTGCCTGGAACGAGCGCCGGAGCCAGGTGGACGGGCTGCGGCGCACCTGGGTCGTGGACCCCCTTCAAGGCGAACTCCCCGACGGGACCGGTCTCTTCGTGGCCACGACCGAAGCCGCGGGCACCTGGTGGTACGCCGTGACCTTCGTGGACCCGGTCCTCGGCGAGGACACGACCCTCGTCCCCGGCGCCAACGCCACGGTCCAGGGGATCGCCGAGACGCCCGCGCCGCCGCGGGCGATCCTCCAGGGGCCCGGCCCCGAGGGTGAGGTCTGGGCGCACTGGACCACGAACCGGGACACGCCCTTCCTCGAGGCCATGTCGCTCCGGCCCTCGCGGGCCTTCAACTTCCAGATCGCGCGCGGCCCGGACTCCGGCCCCCAGGGCCTGCTCCTCCGCCTCCACGGCCGCAACGCCGACTACTCCTCGGCCTGGCCGGTGCGCGCCGACCTGCCCGGGGACCTGACCACCCTGGACCTGGACGACCCCATGGAGGACCCGACCGACGAGAGCCAGAACAGCCACTGGTTCGGCTACACCGTCGAGTGGCCGGAGCTGGCCTCGCCAGGCGACCTCATCCGCCTCTTCACCCTGCGCCGGGTGGAGTGGACGCTGGATTACGTGCAGGCCGAGTTCGCGGCCGAGCTCGATCCGGCGCGAGTCCACGTCGCCGGCACCTCCATGGGCGGCACCGGCACCTGGAAGGTCGCCACCCACCTCCCGGACCGCTTCGCCTCGGCCTTCAGCAAGAACGGCAACAGCAACGCACGCATGCTCCCTCCCCTCCACGCCTTCCCCAACATCGAGATGTGGGGGGAGGCGGCCTGGAACAACCCGACACCGACCGGCGAGGGCGTCTGGGACCTGGCCGACGCCAACTGGATGTCGGAACGGGACCGCGCCCGTGACTGGCCTTTGATCCAGTTCCTTCAGGGCCGCCAGGACGTGGTCATCGGCTGGGAGCCGGTACCGCTGATCACCTCGACCCTGACCGAGCACCGCCGTCCCTTCCGCCTCTACTTCGACGAGCGCACCCACGGGACCCACATCTTCGGCAACTGGATGCCCTGGGAGCCGCTCCTCATCGAGCGCTTCCTGGAAGAGCGGCTGGGCGTGCCGCAGCTGGCAGTGAGCGAGGCGACGGTGGACGGGGACCCGGGCGGCGGGGACCCCGCCGAGGGGGACCCCTGGGGCGCCGTCGGAGCGGCGGTGGACTGGGACCGCTCCGCTGTCGTGGAGGGGCCGGATTTCGTCGAGTTCCGGGTCTGGCTGCGCTCCGAGGGTGCTCCCGATGACTCTCCCGAGGACAGCGGCCGGGCCATCCTCACGCCGCGGCGCCTGAACCTCTGGGACCCCGCTGCCGGCGATTGGGTGCTCTTCCAGATGCGCGAGAACGGCGTCCTCCTCGACGAGCACTTGATCCAGACGGACGCCTGGGGCTGGACGCCGAGCCCGTCCACGCCGCTGAGCCGGACGCCCCGGGAGGCACGCTGGGAGGCCTGGACGCCACCGCCCGCCCCGGGCCTCTTCGTCGGCGGCGCCCCGGCGCCCGGCGACACCGTCCAGGCAGTGCTCTTCGGTTCTCCGGGCGAAGCCTGGTCCCTCTACGGCTCCCTGCGCCTCGGCACGACGATCACCCCCTTCGGGGCCCTGGGCCTCGACCAAGCCCGGATCCTGGCGAGCGGTGGCATCGGTGGAGACGGCTGGGCCGAGGTCCTGGGGCTGCTCCCGGGTCTGCCAGGCCTCTCGGGACGCCTTCTACATTTCCAGGCGGGGATTGGGAGCGGGGTGAGCAATCTGGTGAGCGTCCGGGTTCAGTGAAGCTGGCCCACTCGGCTGGATCACGAGGCGGCCGGACTCCTGCCTGCCAACGGGTTTGCGCCGGCCCAGGGCCCGGAGCCCCGGCCAAGATCCAAGCTTCTCCCTAGACCCCTATCTCAAAAAGGCTTGTGGATGTAATGATCCAGCAGAGTGGACCAGTTTCGGGGTGACCCGGGCTCCGCTTGCGCCTATCCAGGTCCTGAACCGCCGTTCAGAGTCCTCCCGCCTCTGCCCCTCCCATGTCCTCCCTACCCCTTGGCGCCCTCCGTCTGCCCGTCCTCGCCCTCCTCAGCGCCGCCCCCCTGGCCGCCCAGGGCGTCCAGGGCCTGCAGGCGGCCCACGCCGCCGGCCAGACCTTCGTCACCTGGCAAGAGGACCCCACCGCCCTCTCCTACCGCGTCTGGCGCTCCGCTTCCCTCCTGGACCAGGCCTCCGACCTCGACGCCGCCACCCTCCTGGCCGAGGTCCTTCCCGGAAGCGGCCTCAACCTGCGCCGTAGCCTCTCCGAGGGCACCCCCGCCCCCTGGGTGGTCCCGGTGCGCGGAGCCCTGCCGGCGGGCACGGGCCTCTTCGTCCACACCGTCGCCGCCGACGCCGATGCCTTCTACGCCGTCACCCCGGTCCGCGCCTCCGGCGAG
>JALUUN010000229.1 GCA_027021325.1 Planctomycetota bacterium | reverse complement strand
CGTGGAGCCGTTGGATGCGAAAGCGCTGCTAGACTTCGCCCCCTGACCCCACGAGGCCCTCCCCCAGGAAGCGTGTACTTCAACTCCGTCACCTTCGGGCTCTTCTTCGCGGTCGTGTTCGTCCTGTACTGGGCGCTGCGCGACCGCCGGACGCCGCGGCACCTCCTGATCGTCACGGCTTCCTATGTCTTCTACGGGTGGTGGGACTGGCGCTTCCTGCTCCTGATCTTCGCCAGCACCCTCCTCGACTTCTTCGTCGGCTGGCGGCTCCACGAGGAGACCGACCAGGGAAGGCGCAAGCGCTTGCTGACCCTCAGCCTCGTCGGCAACCTGGGCTTCCTGGCCTTCTTCAAGTACTTCAACTTCTTCTACGACAGCCTGCTCATGGGGCTCGGCTCCCTGGGCATCGAACTCGGGGCCTCAGAGCAGAAGCTCCTGCGTGTCGCCCTGCCGCCGGGTATCAGCTTCTATACCTTCCAGACCCTCAGCTACTCCCTGGACATCTACCGGCGCAAGATGCAGCCGACGAAGTCCTTCCTGGACTTCGCCTACTTCGTCGCCTTCTTCCCGCAGCTCGTGGCCGGCCCGATCCTGCGCGCCAGCCACTTCCTGCCGCAAATGAAGGACCGGATGGAAGTGGACGCCCGGCAGCACGCCGACGGCTTCTACCTCATCCTCCGTGGTCTTACGAAGAAGATCTGCTTTGCCGACATCCTGGCCGCTCAGATGGTGGATCCGGTCTTCGGATCGGCGCTCGCGGGTGCGGGCCTGCCGGACGCCGCGATCTTCAGCAGCATGGACGTCTTCCTCTCGGCGGCGGCCTTCACGCTGATGCTGTACATGGACTTCAGCGCCTACTCCGACATCGCCATCGGAGCCTCGCAGCTGATGGGCTTCTGGATCCCGGACAACTTCGACAGCCCTCTGAAGGCCGCTTCCCTCCGGGAGCTCTGGCGCCGCTGGCACATCTCCCTGGCCAGCTGGATGCGGGACTACCTCTATATCTCCCTGGGCGGCAACCGGGTGACCACGACCCGGGCCTACTTCAACACCATCTTCACCATGACCATCATGGGCCTCTGGCACGGGGCCGGCTGGAACTTCATCCTGTTGGGCTTCATCCAGGGCTGGTATCTGGTCTTCGAGCGAATGCTCAACCCGCTCCTGCCGAAGTACGAGCAGGGAACCCTGAAGTGGTGGGCCCAGCGCTGGATGGGAGTCGGCATCACTCTGACCTTCTTCATCCTCGTCAACATCTTCTTCCGGGCCTCCACCGCCACCCAGGCCTGGGACCTCCTGTTCCGGATCTTCGAGTTCGACGGTCCCCTGCGCAGCCAGCTCTTCGACCTGAAGCTCCTGGCCCTTCTCGCCGCCGCTCTGCTCCTGCACTGGGTGCCTGCGGGATTCACCCACTTCTGGCGCCGGGCCTTCATCCACAGCCCGGTGGTGGTCAAGGCCGTGGTTGCCGCCGCCCTGTTCTCGGCCTTCTCACTCCTGGCCGGGGCCCAGCAGCCCTTCATCTACTTCCAGTTCTGAGCCCGCCACCGGGGCCCGGAATACCGTGAAGCCGCTCCTCCCGCCGCTCATGAGGGTTCCCGCCGCCTTCCTGGCGGCCCTGGCCCTGATGACGGCGGCCACCGAGGCCACCCGCGGCACGCCGCTTCAGTTCTGGCAACCCCTGACGGGCATTCCCTCGGACCGTTATCAGGCCTTCCACGAGTTTGTCGCCGAGGAAGGCATGCCGGACGTCGTCTTCCTCGGCACCTCCCTCACCCTGCGCGGGCTGAGCGCCGATCACGTCGAGGCACGGATGCAGGAGGACTTCGGCGGACGCTTCGGCGCCGTCTGGAACCTGGGGAGCTATGCCTCGACGATCCGCCTGGACAGGGTCGTCCTGCGCGACCTGCTCCTGAAGGAGGACGCGGCGCCGCGCCTCCTGGTCATCGAGGTCGGCGCCGGCCGCCTGAACCGCAACAACGACTTCCATCGGGACTGGCTGCGCTTCTATGCCCAGGTCCCCGACATCGCCTGGAACCTGGGCCACGGCGAGGACCTGCGCCCCAGCCTCGCCGCCCTGGGCCGGGGCCTGACCCTCCTCGGGCAGTGGCTGGCCCTGGGGCCGGCGCGGCCCGGCCCCCTGCGCCGGACCATCGACGAACGCAAGTGCAGCCACGGCAGCTGGTACGGCCCCACCCCCTGCCGGCCCGGGCAGGACGACCGCTGGCTGAGCGACGAAGAGGAACTCCAGGAGCTCCTGGAGCGCTTCCAGCGGGCCGGTCTCCAGGGGCGCGACCCCAGGGATCTCAAGCGCCAGGCCTACCGGAACCACGCTGTGCGCCTGCGGGAGGATCGGCTCGTGGACTTCGAGATCGACGAGGTCATGGAGCACGAGTGGTCCGGGATCCTGGCCCTGGCCGCAAGCCGCGGCATCCGCATCCTCACCTGGGACCCGCCCCAGGACGCCGAGCTCCGCGCCACGACCCTGACCCCTCCCATCGAGGAGGCCTGGCGGGCCTGGCTCCGGGAGCGCGGCATCGGTCAGGAAGGCGGCATCCCCTTCGCCGACTGCAATCGCGACGCCGCCCTGCTCGAAGCCATCGGTGACCGTTTCCGCGATGGGGACCACCTGACCAGCCAGGGTTGCCGGATCCTCACGGACTGGTATTACGAAGGCTGGATCCGCCCGGCCCTGGAGGCCCTGGCGGACGCCTGAGGGATGCTCCGCCCCCACCCCGCCTGCCTGCCACCGGAGGAGTTCCTGCGGGAGGTCGAAACCGAGCGGACCCGCGGCTCCGGACCCGGAGGCCAGCACCGCAACCGGACCGAAACCTTCCTCCGGGTCCGTCACCTGCCCACCGGCTTCACCGCCCAGGCCGGAGAACGCCGCAGCCAGCACCAGAACCTGCAGAAGGCCCTCTGGCGCCTGCGCCTGAACCTGGCCCTGAACTACCGGCGGCCGCACCTCGAGGGACAGTGGGAGCACCCCTTGGAGTATCGCCCGAGCCCGCTCTGGACCGCCCGCCTGCGGGGCGGGCGCATCGCCTGCCGCCGCGAGCACCGAGACTTCCCCGCCCTCCTGGCCGAGGCCCTGGACCTGCTCCACGTCTACAGGGACGACCTGGAGCGCACCGGCGAAGCCCTGCGCGTCACGCGCAGCCAGCTGGTCAGGTTCCTGGCCATCGAGCCGCGGGCGCTGGCGGCCCTGAACGAGCGGCGCAAAGCCCGGGGACAGAAGCCCCTGCGCGCCTGAGCGCGTACGCTATCCTCACCCACATGCGGCGCCTTCCGAGCCTTCTCCTCCTCGCCGCTCTGGCCGCCCCGCTTCCGGCCCAGGCGGATTTCGACATGTTCGTCTGCTTCGGCGACAGCCTGACCCACAACGATCTGCTGCCAGCCTACAACCAGAAACCGGCCGATCTCTTCGGCACCGATCCCCACGAGGCAGTCTTCGACAAGGCGGCGGCGGCGGGGGACGATCTCCTGAGTCTGGCGGTGGCCGGCTCCTGGACGGGTGACGTCCTGCTCCAGATCGACCTCTATGTCTTCCTCAGCCGCATCGGCGCCATCGAAGCGGCGACGGTCTTCGGACTGGAGATGGGGGGCAACAACTTCCTCGGCAACGCCTCGCTCCTGGCCTCCGCGCCGCCGGGAGCCGATCCGGCCGCGGACGCGGTCGTCGACACCGTGATCGCCGACTGGCGGACCGCCGTCCTGCGCCTCTCCCAGGAGTCGCCCTCCGGCTTGATCGCCTGGACGATTCCCGACATCACGCTGACGCCCGAGTACTACGGCACCTGGAGCGCAGCGGAAGAAGACAACATCCGCGCCCACCTCGAGCGGGCCAACCGCTTCATCCGCCGCCTGGACACCTGGCCGGGAGTCGTGATCCTCGATACCGGCGCTTTCCTCGCCGACAGCATCGCCTCGCCTCCCGAGTTCTTCGGCGTCGCCCTGGATCCGCCGCCGGACTTCTGTGACTATCCGGACCTCTTCGCCGACGAGATCCACCCCACGGCGGTGGCCAACGCCCTCCTCGCCAACGAGATCATCGGCCTGCTGAACCTGGAGTTCAACGACCAGATTCCTCTCTACAGCGACGAGGAACTGGCCGACCTGGCCCACATCCCCCATCCCTGAGCCTCCGGCGGGGCGCCGGCAAGGCCGCGCCTCCCGGTGCCGGGCTCCGAGCGGGGCTCCGCTCTTCAGTCCAGGTCCTCGACGCGGATGTTCCGGAATTCCACGGGGGCGCCGTGGTCCTGGAGCATCAAAGGGCCCTCGCGGACGATGCGGCTGCTCATGCTGGCCGTGGTCGTCCGCGGCAGCTCCACGTTCTCATGGATGGTGACACCGTTCTGGACCACGGTCAGCCGAGCGTTCTCCAGGACGTTGCCGTAGGCATCGAAGCGCGGGGCACGAAAGGTGATCTCGAAGGTCTGCCAGACCCCGGCCGGCCGCGCCGCGTTGGTCGAGGGAGCGCGGATGCCGTAGATCGCGCCACAACGGTCCAGGGCCGGCAGCATCCCGTAGCTGTCGAGGATCTGCACTTCGTAGCGCCCCTGGACGTAGACCCCGGAGTTGCCCTTCGCCTGGCCGCTCGCCCCCGGCATCTCCGGCACCCGGAACTCCAGATGGATCCGGTGGTCACCGAACTGGCGCCGGCTCACCAGATCGCCGGTGCCGGGAACGACCTGGAGGCTGCCGTCCGGGGTGATGCGCCACTCGGGGTCGCGCCCGTCCAGGTGGCGCCACTCGTCGAGGCTCCGGCCGTCGAAGAGCACCCGGGGGGTGGCGAAGAAGTTGCTCGGCATGAAGGCGCAGGCGCCGAGCAGGCCGGCCAGGAGACCGGGAAGCAGCAGGCGGAACCGGGGCGCTGCCTGGGAGCGGAGCATCACGGGGAGGGCCGGCCGCGGGCCGGCGCGCAGGAGCCTCCCCTGGAGCATAGCGGCACGGCGGCCCAAGGGGGACTGGCCGCAGGCGGCGGGGGCGCATACAACGGGTCGGCCATGAAGACCATCCAGGGACCCGCCATCTTCCTCGCCCAGTACATGGCCGACGAGCCCCCCTTCGACCGGCTCGAGACGGCCGCCGCCTGGGCCGCCGGCCTCGGCTTCCGGGGTCTCCAGATCCCCACCTGGGACGCCCGCGCCTTCGACCTGGACCAGGCCGCAGAGAGCCGGGACTGGTGCGAGGACTTCCGCGGCCGCCTCGCCGAGCACGGCCTGGTCCCGACGGAACTCAGCACCCACCTGCAAGGCCAGCTCGTGGCGGTGCACCCGGCCTATGACCTTCTTTTCGACGGCTTCGCACCGGAAGCGGTCCGCGGCAACCCCGCCGCCCGCACGGAGTGGGCCGTGGACCAGGTGCGCAAGTCCCTGCGCGCCTCCCGCAACCTCGGCCTCCAGGCCAGCGTCACCTTCTCCGGAGCACTGCTCTGGCCCTACTTCTACCCCTGGCCGCAGCGCCCCGCCGGCCTCGTCGAGGAAGGCTTCGCCGAGCTGGCACGGCGCTGGAAGCCGCTCCTGGACGAGGCGGAGGAATGCGGGGTGGATCTGTGCTTCGAGATCCACCCCGGCGAGGATCTGCACGACGGCGCCACCTGGGAACGTTTCCTGGATGCCGTCGGCGGACATCCCCGGGCCAGCATCCTCTACGATCCGAGCCACTTCGTCCTACAGGCCCTGGACTACCTCCAGTTCCTGGATCTCTACCACGAACGGATCAAGATGTTCCACGTCAAGGACGCCGAGTTCCGGCCGGACGGCAGAGTCGGCGCCTACGGCGGCTACCTGTCCTGGGGCGAGCGCGCCGGCCGCTTCCGCAGCCTGGGGGACGGGCAGATCGACTTCAAGGCGATCTTCACCCGTCTGGCGCGTTACGACTTCCCCGGCTGGGCGGTCCTGGAGTGGGAGTGCGCCTACAAGGACAGCCAGGTCGGCGCCGCGGAGGGTGCCCGCTTCATCCAGGAGCACATCATCCAGGTGGCGGAGCGCTCCTTCGACGACTTCGCCGCCTCGGGTGTGGACCGGGAGACCAACCGCCGCGTCCTCGGCCTCGACTGAAGCATGCCCCAGCTCCAGGATCCCTCTTCCTCCGATCCGCCGCGGCCGGTGCGCATCGGCCAGGTCGGCGGCGGCCCGGGCGCCTTCATCGGCGCGGTCCACCGCATGTGCATGGCCCTGGACGGGCAGTTCGAACTGGTCGCCGGGGCCTTCAGCTCGGATCCGGAGAAGAGCCGCCAGACCGGGCGCGAACTGGGCCTGGACCCGGCGCGGGTCTACGCCTCCTGGGAGGACATGGTCCAGGGCGAGAGCGCCCTGCCCGCCGAGCAGCGCATCGAGGCGGTCTCCATCGTCACCCCGAACCACGTGCACGCCGGGCCGGCCATCGCCTTCCTGGAGCACGGGGTCCATGTCATCTGCGACAAGCCCCTGACCACGGACTCGGGGACCGCTGAAGCCATCGCCAAGGCGGTCCGGAAGAGCGGCTGCGTCTTCGCCCTCACCCACAACTACACCGGCTACCCCCTGGTGCGGGAGGCACGCGAGCTGGTGCGGAGCGGGGCCCTCGGCGAGATCCGCAAGGTCTATGTGGAGTACCTCCAGGGCTGGCTGAGCGAGCCCTTGGAGCAGACCGGGCAGAAGCAGGCCGCCTGGCGCACGGATCCGACCCGCTCGGGCCCGGGCGGCTCCCTGGGCGACATCGGCACCCACGCCTTCCAGCTCCTGGAGCACGTCACCGGACAGCAGGTACGCCGTCTCTTCGGCCAGCGCCACACCTTCGTCCCCGGCCGCCAGGTGGACGACGACGCCATGGTCCTGTGCGAGCTGGAAGGCGGCGCCAGCGGCACCTTGACCTGCAGCCAGGTCTGCTTCGGGCGAGAGAACGGCCTCGCCCTGCGGGTCTTCGGCACACGCGGCGGCCTCGAGTGGCACCAGGAGCAGCCCAACGAACTCAAGGTCTGGGGAGAGCAGGGCCTGCTCCAGATCCGGCGGCCGGGCAACGCCTACCTGGGCGAGCACGCCCGCTCCCTGGGGCGCATCCCGCCCGGCCACCCGGAGGGCTACCTTGAGGCCTTCGCCAACCTCTACCGGGCCTTCGCCCGGGCAGTGCGCGGACAGGAGGCCGAAATGGAGGATCCCTTCCCCACCGTCGAGGACGGCGTCCGCGGCGTTCGTTTCATCGAAGCGGTCATCGCCTCCTCGGCCGAGGACCGCTGGGTCGAGCTCTGAAACCCGGGAGGCGCCGGTGTACGAAGGCTGGGTGGCCGAGCGCTGGGAAACACCCCTCTCCGGGGCGCAGCGCCTGAGCCTCCTGGAGCTCCACGACGACGGCGATCTCGTTCTGCTCCTCGCCGACGAGGAGGACCCCGAGGGCCGCGTCTTCCGCTTCTGTTTTCCGGAGCCGCCGGCCTACCGCAACATCCAGGAGCCCTTCCGCCTGGAACTGTGGGAGGCTTTCACCCCGGAACTCCTCCCGCGGACCGGCCCCTTCCTGCGCATCCCCGCTTCCCCCTGGGTCGAGGAGCTTCAAAGCCGCGAGCCCCTGCTTCAGGCCTGGCATCCGGATCTCCAGCACTACATGGTCTGCACCCCGACGGATGTCGTCGAGGTCCTGTGCTCGGCGCCGCCGGAGATCCACGAGGTCGAGGACTGAGGAACCGCCTCAGTCCCCCGGAAAGACGCGCCCGAGGGCGAGGCCGGAGAGGACGGCGGCGAGGCCCAGGAGGTTCTGGCCGAGGAGGTTGGCCGCGGCCGCCAGCCAGGCGCCGCGCTCCCCGAGAGCCACGGTCTGGAAGGCCAGGGTCGAGAAGGTCGTGAAGGCGCCGAGGAAACCGACGAAGACCGCCGCCCGGGCAGGGCCGTCCAGGTCCCAGCGGCCCTCCGCCCAGGCAAAGCAGAGGCCGAAGCCGAAGGATCCGAGGAGGTTCACGGTCCAGGTCCCCCAGGGGAAGGCGCTACCGTGCAGCGCGTCCACCGCCTCCATGAGGAGGAGACGGAGGAAGGTACCGAGGGCGCCCCCGGCGAGCACCCATCCGAGGTGGGCCATGCGCATTCCGGGCCGGAATTCCCTTGCAGAATGACGTCACGCGTGGCGTGATCGGGCATAACCCTAGAGGCGCGGGGCCGATGATCCGAGAGGGCCCTGCGTTGCGTCCGGGTGCCGCGCCTCAAGCCCCGGGCTTCCCCCGACCGATTCCAGAGCTGCCGATCCCTGGCGGCCTCCGTCCCATGTCCCCTCGTCCGACCCCTCTGCGGGGCGTCCTGGCCGGCGCTTCGCGTGCGCTCCTCCTGTCCTCGGCCTTCGTCCTCCTGGATCTGGGGCTGCGCGGCGTCCTGGCCCTCCTGGGGGGGGCCCGCCTCCAGGCCAGCGATCTCTCCTTCTCCGGTCTGATCCTGGCCCTGTGGGCCCTGCCCGCTCTGGTCCTCGGCGGCCTCGCCGGAGCCCTGCTCCGCCCTTCCGGCCCGCCGCTGGGCCGGCCGGCCCTGGCCCGGGCCGCCTGGCTTCTGCCCCTAGGCGGGCTGGCCCTGGGGCTCTTCGGTCCAAGCGGACGCGAGGACAACCTGAGCCGGGAGTACGAGGCCCCGCCCACGGCCGCGGCCTCCCCGGAAGCCCCGGACGTCCTGCTCCTGACCCTGGACACGGTCCGCGCCGACCACCTCGGCTGCTACGGCTACGACCGGGCCCGGACCCCGGTCCTGGATGCCCTGGCCGAGGAGGGCGTTCTCTACGAGCGAGCCTTCTCCGCGTCCAGCTCCACGCAGCCGAGCCACTCGTCCCTCTTCACCGGCCGTTTCCTGCCCGGCCACGGCGTGGTCAAGAACGGCGACTTCCGCCTCGCCCCCTCCATGAGGACCCTGGCCGAGCGTTTCCAGGAACTGGGCTACTACACGGGTGCCGTCGTCTCCTCCTTCGTCCTGGACCGGCAGTTCGGCCTGGGCCAGGGCTTTGCCTGGTACGACGACCGCATCTCCGAGGAGGAGCCCTCGCCCCTCCCGCGGCCCGGCAAGGACTTCCACCGCAAGGTCGCCCGCTCGAGTCTGGCCCTGGCCGGGCTGCGTGCAGTCGGCCTCAGTTCCTGGATGACGGAGTCCCGGAACGAGAACCTGGCGCGGGACGCCTTCCAGACGCGCCAGGCGGCGGAGGCGGCCCTGGCCGCGGCGCCCGGCGACCGGCCGGCCTTCTTCTGGGTGCATTGGTGGGAGGCCCACGATCCCTACGACCCGCCAGCGGAGTGGATGCCCGAGCCGGATCCCGGAGCGCTGTCACCGGCCGTGCGCCTGCCCGAGAGCCTCACGCGCGAGGAACTGGCCCGGAGGATCGCCGCCTACGACGGGGAGATCGCCCTCCTGGACCACGAACTGGGCCCGGTCCTGGAAGCCTGGAAGGAACGCGCCCGGCGCCGGGGCCGGCCCTGGATCATCGCGGTGACCGCCGACCACGGTGAAGGCCTCTACGACCACGGCGTCGAACTCCACGGGCGCGAGGTCTGGGACTCGACCCTGCATGTTCCCCTGATCCTGGCCGGATCCGGCCTCACCGGGGGCCGGGCCGTCGGCGACCCGGTCTCGAACATCGACCTCCTGCCGACCCTGCTCGAGCTGGCCGGCGGGCAGACGGAGGCCGAGATGGATGCCCGGAGCCTCCTGCCCCTGGCCTCGGAGCGTGCCCCCGCGGTCCAGACCGGACGCGTGCTCTACCACGAGGCCTGGTGGACCCGAGGCAGCCGGGCGGAGCAGGCGAACAAGGCCTGGCGCAAGGACGGCTGGAAGTACCTGAGCCTGGTGGGCCAGGAAGGCAGGCCCGAGGCCGGGCCGGAAGAGGCCCTCTTCCAGTACCGCGGCGATCCCTACGAGCAGACCGATCTCCTCGAAGCCGAGCCCGCCCTGGTCGAGCGCCTGCGCAAGGAGCTCGCCTCCTGGCTGGCGGCCCTCCCGCCCAGCCCGGCGGAGGTCCTGGGCCGGTCCGAGGAGCGCGCCGCCAACCTCGCGGCCCTGGGCTACGCCGACAACTGATCCTGGCCGGGAGCCCGTCCGCAAGAGCGGCAGGCGCCGTCCCTCTCGGGAGCGAAGGCGGATTCCTTCCGGCGCGGTCCGCTCAGGGAAGCACCGGGGCCTGAACCACCTGGGAGAGGATCGTCTCGCCGGCCGAGGTCCGCCCGGCGGCCTGGATCCACAGATCCCGGAGCTGGGCGGTGGCGGAGATGGACAGGCTCAGGATGGCCCGCCCCTCGGCGTCGGCGAGAGCCGTGCCCAGCTCCCGAACCGGCGCCAGGATGCCCAGGGGAGCGTTGCCGAGCTTGTCGAGGACCGGGCCGGGCCCCGCCCCCTCGTCGGAGGCGAGAAACACCGCCTCCTGGCCGGGCTCGAGGCCGGAGAGGACGAGATCCACGGTGGTTCCGCGTTGAAGCGGCGGAACGGCAAGCGGCGGTTCGGCGTGGATCACCAGCTCCTGGTCGGCGGCGACGCTACGCAGGACGGTGCGGAAGCCGTCGGGCCAGAGGATGCGGATTTCGTCGGCGACGGCCGAGGCGCCCAGACCGAAGTGGACCTTCATCTCGCTCTGCCCGAGGTAGCTCTTGCCACTGTCCACGAAGCGCACCTGCTCGACGCCGCCGGCCAGGAGTTCGATACGGGTACCGAAACCCATGGGCGCGATGCCCGGGTGGCCCTGGGTGTCGAGACGCAGCTGGATCCAGTGGTTGCCGTTCGCCAGGTCGTTGCGGAAGAGCTTGAAGGGATCGTTGCTGCTGACGATGGCGAGATCCTCGTCGCCGTCGCGGTCGTAGTCCAGGCGCAGCATGCAGCGGCCGTCCAGCGTGTGGTCGAGGCCTGTCGCCTGCCCGACCTCGACGAAGGTGCCGTCGCCCTGGTTGTGGAAGAGCTTGCTCGGGTAGTTCTCGTAGACCCCCGGGTAGCCGTTGGTGCCGGCGAGGTCGAGGAGACCGTCATTGTCGAAGTCGAGGCAGACCACGCCCCAACCCCAACCGACATCGTAGACGCCGGCACTGCGGCCTTCCTCGGTGTAGGTGTGGCCGCCCTGGTTGATGTACAGGCGGTTGCCGCCAGCGCCGGTCAGAGGCCAGTAGGCGTCGCTCACATAGAAATCCAGGAGCCCGTCGCCGTTCACATCGCCGACCGCCTGGCCCATGGCGTTGGGAATGTCCAGGCCGCTTACCTGAGCGCTGGCGTCGGTGAAGGTGCCGTCGCGATTGTTGACGAAGTAGCGGGAGGTCCCCGTGTCGCCGATGAGGATCAGCTCCGGCCAGCGGTCGCCGTCCATGTCGGCGAAGCCCGGCGTGAAGCCGTGGACGTCGCGGGCATCGATGCCGCTCTCGCGTGTGACCTCCTCGAAGCTGCCGTCGCCGCGGTTGCGGAAGAGGCGGTTGCCGAGACTGGTGAGGTCGTAGTTGGCGACGAACAGGTCCAGGTCCCCGTCCAGGTCGTAGTCGCCGAAGGCGCCGTCGAAGGCGTCGCCCATCAGACTGGTCCAGGCGACGCCGGCGATGCGCGCGACCTCGGTGAAGGTGCCGTTGCCCTCGTTGTGGTAGAGGAGGGAGAAGCCGGGCGCCACCACGGGGTCCACACCGTGGGAGGTCACATAGAGATCCTGCCAGCCGTCCCCGTCGTAGTCGCCGACGGCGGCGCTGGCCCCCAGGTGGACGCGGTCCACGCCCCAGGCCGGCGCCTCGTCCACGAAGGTCCCGTTGCCCTGGTTGATGAAGAGCCGGTCGGGGGTGATGCCTCCGCCGAGGAGGAAGATGTCGGGCCAGCCGTCGCCGTTGAAGTCGCCGACCGTCCCGCCGCCCACCATCGGCCCCATCATGAAGCTGGCAGGGGTCTGATGGGTGTGGGTCAGGCCGGCGGCGTCGGTGACGTCGGTCCAGGTGGTCTGCGCGCGCAGAGGGCCGGCGAGCAGGGCGGCGAAGGCCGCCGGGAGCAGAACCAGGGAAGGAGCGATGGGGCTGCGCATGGGTCCTCGACCGGGCCCGAGGGGGGGATGGCCCGGCAGCGGGGGAAGGAACGGGGATGGGGGGAGATCCCGGCCCGGGGACCGGGTACAAAATGCTACC
Source organism: Planctomycetota bacterium (assembly GCA_027021325.1). Lineage (GTDB taxonomy): Bacteria > Planctomycetota > UBA1135 > UBA1135 > UBA1135 > JALUUN01. The sequence continues at coordinate 466 of JALUUN010000229.1, read as the reverse complement.
ACGCCATTGCGGGCCCTCCCGGGAAGTCCGGCCGGGCCCCGCCCCCTCCCATGCGCGCCTGGCCCATCCTGCTCCTGGCCCCCTCCCTCCCCGCCTGCGGCGCCGGGGAGGCCCCGCCGCCCGTGCCGCCGCCTTCCCTGGACTGGCCCGTGGAGCCTTTCCGTCTCCTGGACCAGAACGGCCAGGAGACGACGGAGGCCGTCCTGAAGGGCCGCGTGACGGTGGCCGACTTCTTCTTCACTTCCTGCCCGAGCATCTGCATCGAAATGACCCGGAGGATGCAGGAACTCGCCTTCCACTATCGGAAGGACCCACGGGTCCAGTTCCTGAGCTTCTCCGTGGACCCCGCCAGGGACACCCCGGAGGTCCTGCGCAAGTACATTCAAGACAAGGAATTGCGGGACAAGTACTGGCGCTTCCTGACGGGCCCGATCCAGGACATCCGGCACCTCTCGGAGGGCTCCTT
>JALUUN010000228.1 GCA_027021325.1 Planctomycetota bacterium | reverse complement strand
CTCAGGAGGACCTCGATCTCCTGGAAACCGGGTTCCCGCAGGCGCAGGCGCCAGTCGCCCCAGGGCACCTGTTCGAAGCGGAAGTCGCGCTGCTCGGGGCTGCAGGTGGTGCGCTGCACGCCGTCGCGCTCGGCCAGGGGACCGGGGGAGGTGCCGTCCTGGGGCAGGAGCTCCAGGGTCACCGGCCCGGGGAAGGGGAGCCAGGGCGGCGTGCCGACCCGCCCCAGGATCAGGCCGTCGGTGGCCTCGCGGCCGGCGACCGCAGGCGGCCGCACGATGGAGGCGTCGGGGCCGGCGGGCGGAAGTTCGGGCGGCCCCTCCTGGAGGAGGACCGGTCCGGAGGCCCTGGCGGGGCTTCCGGCCGGGCTGCCGTCCCGGGGGACGGAACGGGAACTCCTCGCGGCCGGGCCCCACAGGAGCATGGCGGCAAGGAGGAGTCCGAGGACGAGGAGGACCAGGACCGGCCAGGGCAGGAAGCCGCCGTCCCGGGAAACCCGGGCGGGGGGGCGGGCGGCGGGCCGTCCGGCGCCGTGGTCCGGGGCAGGGGCCATTCCTACAATCTACGGTTCCAGCGGCGCTTCCGCCGGCCGCCTTCCCCGGTCCTCGAGGGCCGAACTCCGAGCCTCATGCGTCCCCGACTCCTCCTCCTGACCGCCCTCCTGGGCCTCGCTGCCTCCCTCTCCGCCGCTCTCTCCCAGGATCCGGGGCCGCGCGCGGAGCGTGTCGTCGTCCTGGGGATGGACGGCATGGACGACCGCCGCATCCGCGAGTGGATGGACGCCGGCGAACTCCCGAACTTCGTGCGCCTGCGCGACCAGGGAGTGTACTCCGACCTGATGCCCGCCAACCCGGCCCAGTCGCCGGTCTCCTGGGCGAGCATCAACACCGGCCAGAACCCCGGCAGGCACGGCATCTTCGACTTCGTGCGCAACGAGCGCGCCGAGCGCAACGGCAAGCCCTTCCCCGGCATCGGCTTCCAGCGCCGCGCCTGGGTGCCGACCCGCGAGGCCGGGATCGTCCTGGCCGATCCGGCGACCCGTTACGGGATCGCCGGCGCCTGTCTGTTCCTGGGGCTGGTCCTCTTCGCCCTGACGCGCCGCAACCGTGTCCTGGCCCTGACGCTCCTGCTCCTCTCCGCCGCCGGCGGCGGCTGGTTCCTGTGGAGCACCGCGGGGGCCTTTCCCGAGGCCTTTCCCGACTGGGAGGCGATCAGCCCCTCCGAGCCCTTCTGGGTCGAGCTGGATCGCAACGGCATTCCTTTCCGCGGCCAGGGCACCATCGTCAGCTACCCGGCCCAGGAGCTGGAGCACGGCAAGCTGATCTGCGGCCTGGGCGCGCCGGACGCCCGCGGCGACCTGAACACCTCGGCGATCTACACCACTCTCGAGGAGCGGGTGCGCCGCCGCAAGACCTACTCCGCGGTGCCGGCGGTCAGTTATGCCGAGTGGGAGGGCGGCGAGGTCCGGAGCGGGGCTCGCGCGGGCTCGGTCAAGGTCTACCGCCTGGTCGAGGACGGCCCCGGCCGCTGGCGCAGCACGGTCTTCGGGCCGGTGAACCTGGTGCGCAGGGAGTACGTCCAGAAGCGCCTCGAGGAGCTCCAGGAGATCCGGCGCAACGACCCCAACGCCCACTTCGAGGAGTATCGCCACCTGCGGGAAATGGATGACGCGCCCGACGACAGCGTCCTGAACACGTCGGTGCCTCTGGAGGTGGCCTGGGACGGCGGGGGTTCGGTGCGCCTGACCGTGGATGGTTCGACGCAGGAGGTGGCCCTGGGGAGCTGGTCCGACTTCTTCGAACTGGAGTTCGAATGGTCGCCCTGGCTGACGACCTGGGCGCTGGCGCGCTTCTGGGTGGAGCGCGACGGCGACGGCCTGGAGATCTACCTGCCGGCGCTCCAGATCCACCCGGAGAAGCCGACGCCGGGCAGCCACATCTCCTGGCCGCCGGACTTCGCCGCCGAGATGGCCGGCAAGATCGGCTGGTTCGAGACCCTGGGCTGGGCTTGTCAGACCCACGCGGTGAAGGACGCCGAACTCTCGGACGACGCCTTCCTGGCGGACATCGAGTTCACGTGGAACTGGCGCATGAAGATGCTGCGCCAGGCTGCGGAGGACGGGGACTGGAAGGTGCTGTTCCACTTCTTCGGCAGCCCGGACCGGATGTGCCACATGCTCATGCGGCACTACGACCCGCGCCACCCGCAGTACGACGAGGACGAAGCCTCACGGGAGGTCGAGTTCTTCGGGGAGCGGATGCCGATCCGCGACACCTGGCTTGCCATCTACAAGAAGATGGACGAGACCGTGGGCTTCGTGCTCGACGAGGTCCTGGGGGAGAACGATGTCCTCCTGATCGTCAGTGACCACGGCTTCGACTCCTTCCGCCGCGAGGTCAACCTGAACAACTGGCTGATGCACGAGGGCTTCCTGGCCTGGAAGAAGGTCAACCAGTTCGGCCAGGAGTACACCGCCCGGACCATCCCCAGGAGGGCCCTGTCCTTCGTGGACTGGCCCGAGACCCAGGCCTACAGCCTGGCCATCGGCAAGATCTACCTCGCCCTCCAGGGACGGGAGAGCGGCGGCATGGTGAGTCCCGAAGAGACCGACGCGGTCCTGGACCGCATCGTGGAGCGCCTCTACGAGCTGCGGGACCCGGACACCGGCGAGAAGATCGTCAAGCGGGTCTACCGCCGCGAGGAGATCTACGAGGGGGACATGGTCCGCTTTGAGGCCGGCGTCCAGGAGGGCGCGGCCGAGCTCACCATTGATTTCATCCCCGGCTACCGCGCCTCCTGGTCCAGTAC
>JALUUN010000227.1 GCA_027021325.1 Planctomycetota bacterium | reverse complement strand
CGACGCCGCTGGTTGCCGGGCAGGCGTCCACGGTCAGCCTCGCCGGCGCCCGCGCCTTCGCTCCGGCCTGGCTCCTTTGGAGCCGGACGGGTCCGGGTGCCACCCCGGTCCCCGGCCTCGGCATCAGCCTGGAGCTCGATCAGCCCGTCCTCTTCGCCCAGGCTGCCACCGACGCCGCGGGCCGCGCCTCCTGGGCGGTGCCGGTCCCGCCCTTCGCCGCCGGCCTCGACGTCTGGCTGCAGGCGGCCCAGGACGGCCTGGTCTCGAACGTCCTGGCCGAGACCGTGCAGTAGGCCGGGCCGCCCTCCGGGGAACGGCGGCGGTCCTCCGGCCGCGGGCCGGTGCGGGGGCGTTGTTAGGGTGGGGGCCGGATTCCCGAGCCCTTCCACGCCATGCCGCCGAAGCGTCCCGACGACTCCTTCCGTCCCAGCCGCCGCGCCGTTCTCGGCGCCGCCGGAGCAGGCCTTCTCGCCCGCGGACTCCCGGCTGCCTCCCCGGTCCCCGCCTCCGGCCGTGCCGAGGGCGGCGTCGTGATTTCCAGCCCCAACGGCATCCGCGGCTGCGTGGCCGAGGCCTGGCGCCGGGTCCAGGCCGGGGAGCGCCCGGTGCACGCCGCGGTCCTGGGCGTCGCCGTCCAGGAGGCCGACCCCGAGGACACGAGCGTCGGCTACGGTGGCCTGCCCAACGAGGAAGGCGTGGTGCAGCTGGACGCGGCCTGCATGGACGGTCCCACCCACAACGCCGGAGCCGTCGCCGCCCTCGAGGGCATCAAGCACCCGGCGCAGGTGGCGGAGATCGTCATGGACCGGACCGACCACGTCCTCCTGGTGGGGGAGGGGGCGAAGCGCTTCGCCCTCTCCTGGGGCTTCCCGGAGGAGGACCTGCTCACCGACCGCGCCCGCGAGGCCTGGCTGCGCTGGCGGGCGCGGCGCTCGCGGAACGACGACTGGCTCGAGCCCCTGGAGGACCAGGACGATGCGATCCCCCATACCTGGGGCACGATCCACTGTTCGGTGCTGGCGCCCTCGGGCGACCTCGGCTGCGCGACGACCACCAGCGGCCTCTCCTGGAAGATCCCCGGTCGCGTCGGCGACTCACCCCTCCTCGGCTGCGGCCTGTACTGCGACAACACCGTGGGCAGCGCCGGCGCCACCGGCCGCGGCGAGTCGGCCATCCTCTCCGGCGCTTCCTGGCTGGTCGTCGAGCGCATGCGCGCCGGGGACGAGCCCGTGGAGGCCTGCCTCTACGCCCTGCGCCGCGTCGCCGAGCAGGCCGAACGCGCCCGCCGCTGGCAGCCGGGGCTCTGGAAGGACGGCAAGCCTTCCTTCGGCCTGCGCCTCTACGCCGTGCGCAAGGACGGCCTCTACGGATCGGCGACGATGCACGGCCGGCCCGGGGCCATGGGATGTGCGGTCTGCGACGCCGCCGGCGCGCGCCTGGAGCCGGCCGTCCCCCTCTACCCGACTTCCTGAGCCGGCCGCCGGGACGGTCCATGGCCGAGCTGCGCGCCGGGGTCGATACCGGGGGCACCTTCACCGACGCCGTCGCGCCGGACGGGCGCGGCGGCTTCCGCGTGCACAAGCGGCCGACCACGCCCGAGCGGCCCGAGCAGGCGGTCCTCGAGGCCCTCGCCGCCCTGCACCCGCCGCCGGCCGCCGTCGAACTGGTCCACGGCACGACCCACGCCACGAACGCCCTCCTGACCGGGCGTCTCGGCAGGACGGCGGTGGTCACGACCCGCGGCTTCCGCGACCTCCTGGCCATCGGCCGCCAGGACCGCGAGCGGGTCTACGCCTTGGAGCCGCGGCCCCGGCGCCCGCCCCAGCCCCGGGAGCGGATCCTTGAGGCCCGCGAGCGCCTCGCCGCCTCGGGGGAGGTGGTGGAGGTCCTGGAGGAGGAGGAGGTCCGGCGCCTCGTCGGGGAGCTCCGCGCCCTGGAGCCCGAGGCGGTCGCGGTCGGCCTCCTTCACGCCTGGCGCAACCCGGTCCACGAGGAGCGTCTCGGCCGTGCCCTGCGGGAGGCGGGCTTCGCGGTGCGGCTGGCCTCCGAGCTCGCACCGGAGCAGCGCGAGTACGAGCGCCTCTGCACGGTCTGGGCCGATGCCGCCCTGCTTCCCGTGGTCGGGCCGGCCCTCGGCCGCCTGGAGGAGGGCCTCAAGAGCCGCTGGGGGGAGGGAGCGCGGCTGCGGGTCATGCGCAGCGACGGCGGGACCGCCGCGGGCGCGGCGGCGGCGGCCGACCCCGTGAACCTGGCCCTGAGCGGCCCGGCCGGCGGCCTCGCCGCGGCCCGCTCGCTCGCCGATGCCCGCGGCGACGGCGCCATCCTGACCCTGGACATGGGCGGGACCAGCACCGACGTCGCCCTTCTCGAGGCCGGCGCCCTGCCGCTGGGGCCCCTGGAGCTCGCCGGCATCCCCCTTCTCGTGCGCGGGCTGCCCATCCACTCCGTCGGCACCGGCGGCGGCTCCCTGGCCGGGCGCGACCTCGGCGGCGCCCTGACCGTCGGCCCCGACTCGGCGGGCGCCGTCCCCGGACCGGCCTGCTACGGGCGTGGCGGCACGCAGGCGACGGTCACCGACGCCCATCTCCTCTGCGGCCGCCTGCATCCCGGGCTCTTCCTCGGCGGCGGCTTTCCCCTGGACGAGGAGGCCGCCCGCGAGGCCCTGGCCGGCCTCGGCGGCGCCCCCGGCGAACGCGCCCGCGAGGTCCTGGAGATCGCCTCCGCCGGCATGGAGCGGGCGCTGCGCCGCGTCAGCCTCGCCCGCGGCCGCGACCCGCGCGGTCTGGTCCTCTACGCCTTCGGCGGCGCCGGCGGCCTG
>JALUUN010000226.1 GCA_027021325.1 Planctomycetota bacterium | reverse complement strand
GCTACGGGGTGTCGCCCCGGGGCGGTCTGGCGGTGCTGGCCGGCGGCCGCGCCCTGGCGCTCCTGCGCGGCCGCACCCACGCCAGTCCCGAGGATCTGCGGGACGCCCTGATCCCCGCGCTGCGCCACCGCCTGCTCCTCGCCTACGAGGCCGAGGCCGCCGGCGAGCGTCCCGAGGATCTCCTGCGCGAGGTGCTCCGCGGCCTGCCTCTGGAGTAGGCCCGGGCCTCGCCGGCGCCCGCAAGCGCCCCTAGTCTGAACGCCGCCATGGCTCTCGCCGCCGACCTTCGCGTGGCCCTGGTGCAGATGCGCCCGGTCCTGGGCGATCTGGACCGCAACCTCGAGGCCCACCACGCCTGGCTGGACCGCGCGGCGGCCGAGGAGGCCGCGCTGGTGGTGTTCCCGGAGCTCTCGACCAGCGGCTACTTCCTGCGCGACCTGACCCAGGAGATCGCCACCGGCCTCGACGATCCGCGGATCCGCAGCCTCGTCGAGCGCAGCCGCGAGCGGAGCCTGCTCTTCGGCATGGCCGAGCGCAGCGAGGACCACCGCATCTTCAACAGCGCGGTGTTCTGCGAGGACGGCGAGGTTCTCCAGGTGCACCGCAAGGTGCAGCTCCCCGACTACGGCATCTTCGAGGAAGGGCGCTACTTCGCCGCCGGTGACCGCTTCGTGACCGTGCGCAGCCGTCTGGGCCGCTTCGGCGTCCTGATCTGCGAGGACGCCTGGCACCTGCCCAATGCCTGGCTCCATGCCTTGCAGGGGGCCGACGCCCTCCTGATCCCCTCGGCCAGCCCGGCGCGGGGTGTGGACACCGAGGAGCCCGAGCTCTCCAGCCACCGCTCCTGGCGCCTTCTGACCGAAGCCCTGGCCACCTTCCTGCGCAGCTGGGTGGTGCACGTGAACCGCGTCGGCTTCGAGGACGGCGCTCTCTACTGGGGCGGCTCGCGGGTCTGCACGCCCTTCGGCCACGCCGCCTCGGAGGCGCCCGGCGACGAGGAGGCCCTGATCACGGCGGCCCTGGAGGACGAGAGCCTGTTCCGGGCGCGCGGTTTCGCGCCGCTTCTGCGCGACGCCCGGCCGGATGTGGTCCGCCGCGGCCTCGCCCGCATCCTGGAGGATCCGGACCTCCTGCGCGCCCTCGGCAAGGACGGAGAGGGATGAGCCGGACCCGCCCGATGCCGCCGCCGCCCGGCTGCAACGCACCCCTGGCGGAGCGGGTCCTCACCGCCTTCCTGCGGGAGGAGAGCCACAAGGCGGGCTTCGAGAAGGGGGTGCTGGGCCTGAGCGGCGGTGTGGACTCGGCCCTGTCCCTGGCCCTGGCGGCCCGCGCCCTGGGGCCGGAGAAGGTTCTGGCCCTCGCCATGCCCTACCGGACGAGCCAGCCCGAGAGTCTCGAACTCGCCCGCGAGGCAGCGCGGCAGGAGGGCGTCCGCCTGGAGGAGGTGGACATCACGCCCATGGCCGACGCTTTCCTGGCCACCGAGCCGGGCCTCGCCGCGGACGACTCCGCCGCCGGGCGCCGGCGCCGCGGCAACGTCTTCGCCCGCTGCCGGATGATCCTCCTCTACGACCGCTCGGCGCGCGAGCGGGCGCTCGTGATCGGCACCAGCAACAAGACCGAGTTCCTCCTCGGCTACGGCACCATCCACGGCGATCTGGCCTCGGCCATCAATCCCCTGGGCGACCTCTACAAGTCCCAGGTCTTCGCCCTGGCGCGGCACCTCGGGGTGCCCGAGGCCATCCTCCAGCGCCCGCCGAGCGCCGACCTCTGGGCCGGCCAGACCGACGAGGAGGAGCTGGGCTTCACCTACGCCGCCGTGGACGCTCTTCTGCACCGCCTCGTGGACCGGCGCTACAGCGTCGAGCGCCTGATCGCCCAGGGCTTCGAGCGCAGCTTCGTCCTCGCGGTCCAGGAGCGGGTCCGGCGCAACCAGTACAAACGGCGGCCGCCGGTGATCGCCAAGCTCGCCCAGAGGACCATCAACCTGGACTACCGCTATCCCCGGGACTGGGGATCCTGAGGCCTCCCGTCGCGTGGCGGGTCCGGCCCGAGGGGGACGAGGCCAGCGGCTGAGGCTCAGTCGAGGCCGCTTTCGCTCAGGCGCCGGCAGAGCTCGTCCAGGTCCACGTTCTCGACCTCGTCCCGGGTGATGGGGCCGCGATCCTGGAGGCGCCGGTACTCCTCTACCGAGGCCAGTTCCAGGTACTCCCGCCAGCTCATGCGGCCGGGCTCGGCGGGCCGGGCGGCCGGACGCAGGCCCTCGCCGGGCTGGAGCTGGATGTGCGGGCCGCAGGGAGCTTCGTCCGAAGCCGGCGGCGGGCTGTTCTGGAGCAGGGTGCGGCGCGCACGGCGGCAGACCTCCAGCGTGCCCTCGAGGTTGCTGCAGATGCGCTGCAGGCGCTCGACGTCGGAGCCCGGCGCGGCCAGGTTGCGCAACACCTTCTGGTGCGCCACCTGCAGCACCGAGATCAGGGCCTCGACCTTGTCGAGGAGTTCCTTCCGGTAGCGGGGATCCCGGAGACGTTCCGAGGGGACGAAGGGGAAGCTGTCGCGCATGGCTCGAGGGGGTTCGACCCAAGCCTACCCCGCAAGCCGGCGCTTCGGCGGACTTCGCGGCCCGCCGGTCGAAGTCCCTTCCCTCCCCGCACTTGGGCCCTGGCCTCGGGCCGGGACCCGGGGCTGCTTCCGGCGCTCGGGGCGCACAGGAAACCGGCCCGGAGCGCGAACGCCCCGGGCCGGGAACCCAAGAACCGAGACTCCGCCGTCAGTAGGACTCCAGAGCGCGCAGCAAGGGGCTCTGCAGCCGGCTGTCGGCG
>JALUUN010000225.1 GCA_027021325.1 Planctomycetota bacterium | reverse complement strand
GTCCAGGACCTCCTGCAGGCCGCAGTCGGTGATCACCCGCTCCAGGTCCGCCGGCCGGCGGCGGCGCGGGAGCCCGCGGGCGGCGTGGGCGAAGGCCAGGAAGTCGAAGACCCGCATCTCCTCGTACAGCGGGTTGTCCTCCGGCAGGTAGCCCAGGCGCCGGCGTGCTTCCACGGGAGAGCGCAGGCGGTCGAGCTCCTGGATGCGGACGGAGCCGGCGTCGGGCTCGAGGTCGCCGGTGAGCATGCGGAGGGTCGTGGTCTTGCCGGCGCCGTTCGGGCCGAGGATGCCCACCACCTCGCCGGCGTGGACCCGGAAGGAAACCTCCCGCACCGCCTGCACCGGCCCGAAGCTCCGGCTCAGCCCCTGGATCTCGACCGCCGCTTCCCGCATGGAGGGTCCGCCGCCTCAGGCGACGTCGTCCATGGAGAACGCGTTCAGGAAGTCCTGGTTCGACTCGAAGCGCCCGAGACGGTCCACCAGGAGTTCGATGGCCTCGAAGGGGCGCATGCGGCTGAGGACCCGGCGCAGGATGGTGATCCGGCGCATGGCGGCGCGGCTGCGCAGGAGCTCCTCCTTGCGTGTGCCGCTCTTGTCCACGGCGATGGCCGGAAAGATCCGGCGATCGGCGAGGCGCCGGTCCAGGACCAGTTCCATATTGCCGGTCCCCTTGAACTCCTCGAAGATCACCTGGTCCATGCGCGAACCGGTGTCCACGAGGCAGGTCGCCAGGATGGTCAGGCTGCCGGCGTCCTCGGTGTTGCGTGCGGCGCCGAAGAACTGCTTCGGCCGCGCCATGGTGCGGGCGTCCAGGCCGCCCGACATGGTCTTGCCCGAACTGCCGAGGACGTTGTTGTAGGCCCGGGCGAGGCGGGTGATGGAGTCCAGGAGGATGATGACCTCGCGGCCGGCCTCGACCAGGCGCTCGGCCCGCGCCTGCACCATCTCGGCGAGGCGCACGTGGCTCTTCGGCCCCTGGTCCAGGGTGCTGCAGTAGACCTCGCCCTTCTGCACGGAGCGCCGCCAGTAGGTCGCCTCCTCGGGCCGCTCGTCCACGAGCAGGACGATGAGCTGGACGTCGGGATAGAGGGCCTCCATGGCCCGGGCGATCTGCTGCAGGATCGTGGTCTTGCCCGAGCGCGGCGGTGCCACCAGGAGTCCCCGCTGGCCGCGGCCGATCGGGCACAGGAGATCCAGGATGCGCATGGAGATCTGGCCCTCCTGGGGATGGCCGCCGAGTTCGTAGTGGAAGTCGGGATCGATGACCCGCAGCTTCTTGAAGCTGCGCCGGGTGCGGGCCTCACGCACGTCCAGACCGTCGATGCGCAGGATCTCCTCCAGGCGCGGCGCCTTGCCGTTCGTGAAGCCCACGCCCTCCACCTCGCTTCCGGTCTTCAACTGGAAGCGGCGCACGAGCTTCAGAGGCACCGCGGGATCGTCCGGCCGCGGCTCCAGCTGGGCCGCGGGCTGGCGCAGGAAGCCGACCCCGTCCTTGCGGCCTTCGAAGATGCCCCGGAGCTCGCGCTTCTCGCGGGCGGCGGCGTCGCCGGGGACGGCCTCCGCCGGCAGGGCCTCCGCCGGGGCGCCGCCCCCGCGGCGGCGCCGGCGGCGGCGGCGCCGGCGGCCGCCCTCCGGGGCAGCGGGGGTCTCCCCGTCGGCGGCAGGGGCGGCGGGCGCCTGTTCCTGGAACTCGAGGACCGGCTGGTCGAGGGTGGTGCGGCGCCGGCGGCGGCGCCGGCGGCGGCGGGGCTTTTCGGGCCCGGGAGTATCGGTCACCTGAGAACCTCCTCAGGGGGCCGGGCTTCGCAGGGGAAGCCGGCCGGGTCTGGCGGAAAGGACCGGAACCGGGGGACGGAGGGACCGTCCACGGCCGGGCCGGCCGGAGAGGGCCCACGGGGACGCCGGAGCACGGCCGGGAAGGCCGCCAGGGACCGGAAGTCCCGCGGAGCCGGACGGGCCGGACGCCGGCCCGGGGCCAGGAGCCGCCCGTCTGGGTCGGATGGGGCCCGGCGCCGGGTCTGGCGACCGGGCCGGGGCATGGTCGGGGCGAGAGGATTTGAACCTCCGACCTCTGCGTCCCGAACGCAGCGCTCTAGCCAAGCTGAGCCACGCCCCGTCGAAGGCCCATTATGGACGGGCCGGAGGCGGGCCGTCAAGCGGAGAGCCTCCCGGCCCCCGGGAAGGCCTCAGCGGCCGAGATCCACGAAGACCCCGCCGTTCTGGCGTGCCAGATCCTGCATGAAGTCCTTCTGGAACTCGCCGATGGCGATGGTGTGGATGGCGACCCGCCGGAAGCGGTTCAGTTCGGTGATGGACTCGAGGATGTCGTCCGGATCCACGAGCTCGCCGACGCTCGGGCGCCCGTCGGAGAGGAAGAAGATCGTGTCCACCTCGGCCTTCACCTCCTCGGAGGGGTCCACCTTCCGCAGGCGGCCCTCCTTGTCCGCCACTCCCAGGGCGGTGAGCAGCGCGGCGTAGGTGTTCGTGCGCCCGTCGTCCACGCCGCTGCTGCCGCGCAGGCCGGCCGAGGCACGGGCGGCGGCCGCCTGGCCGCCGATGGGCTTCAGCTTGCGCACGAAGTCCATGGCGCTGCGCCGGTTCAGGCCGTTGGCCGGCACCAGGTCCTTGCGCCAGGCGTGGACCCGGCTGGCGAAGGCATAGATGTTGAAGCGGACCTTGCCGTCCAGGTTCTCGATGGTGCGGGCCAGCTCCTCCTTGACGATCTCCAGCTTCTCGAAACGCGTGAAGCCGCGCTCGCGGAAGGCGTCCCGGTCCACCACCAGGTCCTCCATGGAGCCGGAGACGTCCACCACGAAGACGATGCGC
>JALUUN010000224.1 GCA_027021325.1 Planctomycetota bacterium | reverse complement strand
GGCGGGCGGCCTCGAACCCGAGGCGCAGGCTGGGAAAGCGTTCCAGGTCGGGCTCTTCGAAGGTCAGGCCGGTGAAAAGGGAGGGGTCGAAGGCCTGCGGGCCGGAGGGCAGGCGTTCGGGCCAGGTCAGGGCGTGCTGGATGGGACCACGCATGTCCGGGGGGCTCATCTGGGCGATGACCGAACCGTCCCTGAAAAGGACCATGGAGTGGACGACCGACTGGGGATGGATGACCACCTGGATCCGATCGGCGGGGGCGTCGAAGAGGTAGTGGGCCTCCACGATCTCCAGGGCCTTGTTCATCATGGTGGCCGAGTCGATGGAGATCTTCCGCCCCATGTCCCAGGTGGGATGGGCGAGGGCTTCCTCGACCGTGATGGCTTCCCAGGTTTCCCGGGGGCGCCGGCGGAAGGGACCTCCCGACGCCGTCAGGATGAGGCTCGCCACCTCTTCCTCGCGTCCCGAAGCCAGGGCCTGGAAGAGGGCGTTGTGTTCGGAGTCGACGGGAATGATCTTCGCGCCGCTGGAGCGCGCGGTCTCCATGACGAGCGGTCCGGCCGCCACGAGGGATTCCTTGTTGGCCAGGGCCAGGCGCTTGCCCGCCCGGACGCCCGCGAGGGTGAGGGCGAGCCCCTTGATGCCGGTGACGGCGGCCAGGACGGTGTCCACGTCCTCGCGGGTGGCGGCCGCGGCGAGGGCTTCAGGGCCGGCCAGGACCTCTCCATGGAAGGTGGGTCCGAGGGCGCTCCGGAGGTCGCCTGCGAGGGAGGCGTCGCCGATGACGACGGCGGCGGGCCGGAAGCTCCGCGCCTGCTCGGCCAGCGCCGCCACGGAACTCCCGGCGGCGATCACGGTGGCCTGGAGATGCTCCGGGTGGGCAGCGATCACGTCCAGGGCCTGCCGCCCGACGGATCCAGTGGAGCCGAAGACGCCGACCCGATTCATCTCTTGCCCTGATCCCGGTTCATTCGCGGACCTCGCTGCGTTCCAGGTGGAGTGCCGGCCCGACCCGCCTCCAGGGCAGGTCGGCCGCCCACAGCGGTCCGACGGCGGCCCCTCCTCCACACTATCGCTTCCGGCCCCCGGTGGTGTCCTCCGAGGGGGAAGCGGCGCCAGGGTCGGTCTCCTCGACCTGCCCTGGCAGGGAAGTTACGATTCCTGCGGCCTGCCGCAAAGGTGGAGCGCTGGAGGCGCCCCATCGGGCTCCCCGTTCGACTCAACACATGACCAGACGAGAAGCGTTCGCCGGGACCCGGCAGGAGACCGGATACCATGGAGCGCGGCGGAGCGGACGTCCCTCGCGGATGATCCTCGCGGTGCTCCTCCTGGTCGTCCTGGGGGGCGTCGGCCCGGCCCAGGAACGGGAGGTGGCCGCCCTTCGAGCCCGCGCCGAGGCCGGGGAACGCGAGGCGGTCCTGGCCGACCTGGAGGCTCGCTCCACCGGCGGGAAGCTGCCCTATGAGCTTCTGGAGCTGGGGGCCGAACTGGCCCTCGAGATCCCGGACTTCCCGAGGGCTTTCGCCTTCGTGAGCCGCATGAAAACCCTGGGGAAGGGGGACCCACGCGTGGACGAGTGGCTGGGGCACGTCACCTTCCGCCAGGCGGCGCAGGCCCGCGCCCTCCGCTCCGCCACCTACGAGGATGCGGCCGCTCACTACGCGGACGCCCGTCGCCACGGGGGCGACCCCTATCGCAACGCCTACTGGGAAGCCGAAAGCTGGCTCGGCGCGGGGCGCGTGGAGCGGGCGCTGAAGAGTGTGGAGGAGGCCCTGGCGGCCCGGCCGGGAGATCCGGCCGCAACGCGCATGGCCGCCGATCTCATGTTGCGGCTGGGCCGCGCACCGGCGGCCGGCGAGAGGCTCCTGCCCGTCTGGGAGAAGCATCGCCGGGATCCCGAACTGGCACTCCTGCTCCTGAAGGCTCGTCTGGCCGAGGGGGATCGTCCGCGCCTGCGGGAGACCTTCCTGACCCTGGTCCAGATCCAGCCGAAACACGTGGAACTCTACCGGGCGCTCTGTGACGGTTTGAAGGCGAGCGGACGTCCCGCCGATCTGGAAGCCTTGCGGGGGATGCTCGAAGAGGCGCGCCGGCGCATGCCCGACGAACCGCTTCCGCTGCTCTATCTGGGCTTCACCTCGGCCCTGGAAGGCCGACTGGAGGAGGCCCTCGCCTTCTATGAGCAGTACCGGGACCGGAGACCACGGGAAGGCAAGAGCCATCTCTGGGTGGGTTCGCTGCAGGTCTCGTTGGGACGTCTCGACGAGGCCCGTGCCTCCCTCCTGCGGGCGGGCTCCCTGGGCGGCGTGCCGCAGGAGGAACTGGCGGCGGAGGTCCGGCGGTTGGTGGCGGCCTACGTGAACCAGGGCGCCTACGCGAAGGCCATTCCCCTCCAGACCCTGGTGGTCTCTCTGCTGCAGGATCCGGACGACGTCCTCGATCTGGGCGTCCTGGAACTGGATTCTGGAGACGTCGAGGCGGCCCGGGCCACCTACACGGATCTGCTGCGGAGGTCCACGTTGGACTTCATGGCAGAAGCGAAGGCATGGAACTATCTGGCTCTTCTGCGATGGGGGCAGGGCGATCTGGACGGCGCTCTGGAAGCCTTCGACAGGGGGCTGGAAGCCGACGAAGACGCCCTGGATGCACGAGAGAACAAGGCCATCCTGCTCATCCACCTGGGTCGGAAGGAAGAAGCAGCGGGGCTGCTTCGAAGCGTCATTCGGGACTCGGAGGACCGGGATGCCACGCGCGCCCGGTATCATCTCTTGCGGCTGCGGCACCCCACCCTCGTGGAGGGCCGCTGAGGTCTTGGCCGTCCAGCACTC
>JALUUN010000223.1 GCA_027021325.1 Planctomycetota bacterium | reverse complement strand
TGCGCACCATGCGGCGGGCGGCATTGAGGAAGGTGGATGTCCGCGAGGACACCCGGGAGGACCTGGAGGCGGAACTGGAGAGCCTGGCCGCCGCGGCTCCCGGGGAGCGATCCCGCAGGCTTCAGGATTTCATCGTGCGCGTGGCGGATCCCGTCTTCGGCATCAAGCCCCAGTACGAGGCCATGTTCGCCGGGCCCTTGAAGGTCCGGTTGCGGGAGACCCTGGTAGGACTCCTGGATCCCGGAGACCCGTTGCTGGCGCGGGGGGCGCTGCGCCTGATCAACATCCTCGAGGATCCGCTCTGCCTGCCGGCCGTGAAGCGCTTCCAAGGTCGCGACGTGGAGACGATCACCGAAGCCCTGCTGGCCCGAGCGGCCCTGGGCGACCCCACGGTGCTCCCGCTCCTGCGGAACGGTCTGAAACTGGAAGGTGTTCCCGATCGAGGCAGGATCGCCGTCGCGCTCCTCCAACTCGGGGACACGAGCCGGATGGATCTGGCGCTCTGCGCCGCCACGGGAGTCAACGCCGTCCTGGTGCGACGAGTGCTGGAGGAACTGGGCCGTCTGCGTTCGGAGAGACTCCTGCCCCTGGCCGAGCGCATGCTCACCCACGTGGCCTGGGAAGGTGCTTCCGTCCGGATGGCGCTGGAGCGCGCGGTCGAGGCCCTGCCCTCCGGTCCAGGGAGGAATCGCCTGCTGGGCCGGCTCGCCGCGGACTACGACCGCGAAGTGGCTCGGCGCGCCCGGAGGGCTCTCGTGGCCTCCCTTCCCGAAACGGAGGCCGCCTCCTGGCTGGCGGCCGGCTCCGCCGAGAGGGAGGCCGACGAGGCGTTGCAGGCCCTGAACTTCGAGGCGGCGAAGGTGGACATGGAGCGAGCGGTGGCGAGCCTGGAACACCCGCCGGTCGCCATGCTGCTCAAGCTCTCGTCCGTGGCCTTCACGGTCGACGACATGGAAGTCGCCCGGCGGGCTCTCGAACACCCGGGGGCCGTTCCGGAGGCGCTGCGTTCCCGGCTGCGCGTGCGCAGGGATCATCTCCGGCCCCGGGGGGAGTGGATGCGGCGCCCCTTCCCCTTCGTCGTGCAGGCCGCGGACCTGGATTCCCGGGGGCTTCCCGGGGCCTGGAACGTTCTCGACGTCACCGTCAAGAACACGGGCGATGTCCTCTGGCCCGCCTATCGCCACGGTTGGAGCGTGGCCTTCGAAGTGGTGGTGACGGAGACTGGAGGCGACGGACGCCAGCGCTCCACCACGTGGCCGGTCTCTCTCGCCGGCACCGATGTGCCTCCCGGCGGTCGCAAGCGCCTGCTGCTGCCCTTCCTCGATCCCACCCGCCCGGGGGCGTACGAGATCAGCGTGCGCATGGTGAAGACCCTGCCGTCGCAGGACGTCCTCCGGGGTCCGGAAGTTCCGCTGGAGGGCCGCGCCCTGCGGATCGTGACGAACCTCTGAACTCCCTCACTCCTCCGGTGCCATGACGACGAGCCCCCGGGACGGCACGCGGACGGCCACGCGCAGATGCCGCAGCCCGGAAACCTGATCCGCGCGCAGGATCACCCATCCCCGAAACTCGGGATCCAGCTCGGCGGCGCTGCGCAGGTGGGCGGCGGGATGCCTGGAATGGAAGGCCAGGGCGGGACGGTGGATGCCGACTTGCGTCAGGGTCGCGCCGGGGGGCATCCGACCCCGGAGGAGCCGACCCAGGTTCACGAGGCTCAGGTCGCGGGGGCGGCGGGCCTCGAGGAACGAGGTCCAGAAGACCGCTGCGAAGAGCGCCAGGGCCACGAGCACACCTGTGCGAAGGTCGGGACGCTGGGGGACCTCCTGGTGAGGAGGAGTCGTCCCTCCGCCCTGACGGCCGAGAGCGAGGGGGAAAAGGCCGGCGCCGAGGGCCAGGAGGCAGAGCAGGGATCCGACGCCCAGAGCCGCCCACGAGAGCCACTGGTGGCGGGCGGCGCCCACGCCGCAGAGGATGAGGGCGCCGCCGACGATGAGCGGCCGCAGGGCGCCGAGGGTCATCGCGAAGGGTCGGGCCCGGGGCGCGTCGCATGCAGCCAGCAGACCTCTGGCCCCGAGCAGGGCGATCGCCGGCGCCAGGGGGAGCAGGTAGGCGACCTTGCGGCTGGAGAGGAGGCAGAGGAAGACCAGGCCCGCGAGCAGCCACCAGCGTTCGGGTCGCTTCTCCGTTCCGCGGGTGAAGAGGGCGAGCAAGGCGAGAGGGGTCCAGGGAAGGCTGAGGAGCAGCAGGCCGGTGCCGTAGACGAGGGGGGAGCGGGAGGTCTCGTTGGGTGAGAACCTGGAACCCATTTCGTGCCACCAGACGTCCAGCCCGCCCGGAAGGCGGCGGATCACCAGGAGCGCCCAGATCACGAGCGGCAGGAGGGAGAGCAGGAAGCCTCCCAGGTGGAAGACCGGCCCGGGCCGGAGGTTCGCGGCCGAGGCGTCGCCCGCTTCCCTGCGGGCCCATCCGCGAAGCGCCGCCACGCCCGTGCCCACGTACGCCAGGGCGATGGGCCCCTTGGCCAGCAGGGCCAGCGCCAGCATGAGGTCGCCGGTCAGGAACCAGGAGCGGATGCCCCATCGCCCCTGGGCCCGCCGGGCGCTCAGATGGGCGGCGACGGCGAGGGTCGTGAAGGCGGCCAGATACACATCCGGCGTCACGCGCCGGAACTCCTTCAGGAAGAGCGGTGCGGAGGCCAGGAGCGCCATGGCGAGCGTTCCCAGACGGGGTCCCCCCAGGAGGGCGCCCAGCCGCCAGGTGGCCGCGAGCATGAGCAGGGCCAGGAGGGCGACGACGCTCCGCGCCGCCGGCTCCGAAGGCCTCCCGGCCG
>JALUUN010000222.1 GCA_027021325.1 Planctomycetota bacterium | reverse complement strand
GGCCTGGTCGTCGTAGCGCCGGCTGAGGTGGGCGGCGCCGCCGCTCAGGAGGCTCCAGCGGATGGCGTCGGCACCGTGCTCGCGCAGGGCCTCCTCGGGGTCCACCCGGTTGCCCAGGCGCTTGGACATCTTCCGGCCCTCCTTGTCCAGGAGCAGGCCGTTCACGAGAACGCTCCGGTAGGCGCCACCCGGCTCCAGGCGCGGCAGGGGACGGCCGTCGAGCTCCCCGGAAGCCCAGAGCTCCTCGTCCACGGCCGTCAGGAACACGGCAATGGCGTGCAGGGTGTAGAACCAGCCCCGGGTCTGGTCCACGCCCTCGCAGATGAAGTCGGCGGGGAACTGCTCGGCGGTCTTCTCGCGGTTCTCGAAAGGCCAGTGATGCTGGGCACAGGGCATGGCGCCACTGTCGAACCAGCAGTCGATGACCTGGGGAACCCGGCGCGCGGTGCCGCCGCAGCCCTCCTCGGAGCAGGGCATCTCGATGGCGTCCACTCCCGGGCGGTGCGGGTCGAAGTCCTCGGGCAGGCCGCCGGCGCGGCGGCGCAGTTCCTCGAAGGAGCCGACGCAGATCCAGTGCTCCGGATCGCGCTCGCAAACCCAGACCGGAAGCGGCGTCCCCCAGTAGCGGTCCCGGGACAGGGCCCAGTCCACGTTGTTCTCCAGCCACTCGCCGAAGCGGCCACTGCCGATCTCGGAGGGCGCCCAGCGGATGCGCCGGTTCCCCTCGACCATGCGCTCCTTGTAGGCGGTGGTGCGCAGGAACCAGGCGGGAGCGGGGAAGTAGAGGAGCGGCGTGTCGCAGCGCCAGCAGTGCGGGTAGGAATGGCGGCAGGTGGCCTGGCGCAGCAGGCGCCCGCGCGCCTTGAGGTCGCGGATCAGACTGCGGTCGGCCTCCTTGAAGAAGGTGCCCGCCGGCACGCCGCCGACCTCCGTCAGGAAGCGTCCGTCCTCGCCGACCGCAAGCCCCACGGCAAGGTCCTCGCGGCGGGCGATGCGGAAGTCGTCGGCGCCGTAGGGGGCGAGGTGGACCAGGCCGGTGCCGTCGTCGGCGGTGACGAAGGGGTCGAGAACGACGATGTGGCGCCGCGCCCCCGGCCGCAGTTCCTGCAAGGAGACGCCGGGAAACAGGGGCTCGTAGGCCAGGCCCTCCAGCTCCCGGCCCGGCAGGGTGCCCAGGACCTCCGCCTCCTCGCCCAGGATCTCGCCGACCTTCCCGGCCAGGACGAGGTAGCGCCGGCCGCCGGTCTCGGCGACGGCGTATTCCAGGTCGGGATGAGCGCAGACCGCGAGATTCGAAGGCAGGGTCCAGGGCGTCGTCGTCCAGGCCACCAGCGAGGCATCCTCCAGGAGGCCGGAGGCCTCGCGCAGGGGAAAGGTGACCCAGACCGAGGGATCGTCCAGGTCGGCGTAACCCTGACCGACCTCGTGGGAGGAGAGTCCGGTGCCGCAGCGCCCGCACCAGGGAAGGACCTTGTGGTCCCGGTAGAGAAGCCCCCGGGCGGCGAAGCGGCTCAGGAGGAACCAGACCGACTCGATGTACTCCGGATGGAAGGTGACGTAGGGATGCTCGTAGTCGAGGAGGTAGCCGATGCGCCGCGACAAGCGCTCCCAGTCCTCCTTGTAGCGGAACACGGAGTTGCGGCAGGCCTCGTTGAAGCGGTCGATGCCCAGGGCCTCGATCTCCTTCTTGCCGCTGATCCCGAGCTCCTTCTCGACCTCCAGCTCCACCGGCAGTCCATGGGTATCCCAGCCGGCCTTGCGCTCCACGCGCCGCCCGCGCATGGTCCAGTACCGGCAGATCGTGTCCTTCAGGGAGCGCGCCAGGACGTGGTGGATGCCCGGCTGGCCGTTGGCCGTCGGCGGCCCTTCATAGAAGACGAAGGGCTCGGCGTCGCGCCGCGCCTCCAGGGTTCGGGCGAGGTGGTCCTCCGCCTCCCACAGTTCCAGGATCTCGCGGTCGAAGGCCTCCGGATCCTCCTGGAACGCGCGGCTCAGGGGCTCGAACATGGCCGCGGATTGTAGCCGCGGCGGCGGCCGGCCGGCCGGCGCCGGCCGTCAGAGGGAGCGCGGATGCCAGAGGGTCTTGGCCTCGACGAAGGGCTCGATCCAGGCCGGATCGAGGGCCGCGCCAGCGTCGTACCAGTCGAGGCGGCGCAGGTCCCGCGCCCGCACCCGCTTCAGGTTCTCGGCGGAGCCTTCCTCCAGGAGCCGGCGCTCGGCGCGCGCGGCCAGGGCGGCGTGCAGGGCCCCCACTTCGCGGTGTCGGGCCAGAACCTCGAGGAGCTCGGAACGCCGGCCGGTGAGGAGATTGACCGCCCCGGCGGGCAGGTCGGCGGTGGCGCAGACCTCTCCGAGAAGAGAGGCCGCCAGGGGATGACGCTCGCTGCCCAGGGCGACGACCGTGTTGCCGGCGCAGAGCGGCGGCGCGATCAGGGCGACCAGGGCCAGGAGCGGCTCCTCGTCCGGGGCCACGGCGCCGACCACCCCCACCGGCTCCAGGACCGTGGAGTTGTAGAAGGGGCCGTCCACCGGATTGGCGCAGCCCAGGACCTGGGGGATCTTGTCAGCCCAGCCTGCGAAGCCGACGAGGCGGTCCACCGCTGCCCCGACCTCGCGCCGCGCCCGGCGCAGGCCGCCCTCGACGGTGGCGGCGAGCAGGCGCGCCGCGTCCTCGGCGCGGCCCTCGAGCATCTCCGCCATCCGGTAGAGGATCTGCCCGCGGTTGTAGCCGCTGCGGCCGGCCCAGTCCGGCAGGGCCTTGCGGGCGGCCTCGACGGCCTCCCGCAGGTCCTTGCGGCTGGCTCGCGCCGCGTGCCCGAGAGCACGTCCGCGGCGGT
>JALUUN010000221.1 GCA_027021325.1 Planctomycetota bacterium | reverse complement strand
TCTCCCCCGGCCCCACCTCCCCCGGCGGCCGCCCACGCCGTCTCTTCCTCCCTCTCCTCGCCGTCGCCCTCACTCTCCTCCTGGCCTTCCGCGGCCCGGCCCCCAACCGCATCGAAGCCAGGAACTTCATCGTCGTCGGCGAGGACGGCCGCGAGCTGGCGCGTATCGGCCTCGACGCCGGCGGCAGTCCGGTCCTCGAACTCCGCGACCCCGCCACCGGCAACCCGGTCTGGCGGATCTCTGCCCGCGAGGACGAAGGCGCCGCCCTCGCCGACGCCTCCTTCCAGCCGGCCGCCCCCGCCCTGGAGCCCGAGGAGATCCGCGATCTCGTCGACAGCCGCCGGCGCGGACTCGTGGATCTGGACGAAGAGGAACGCCGGGCCCTGTGGCGGGAGTACCGCCAGCTCCAAGAGCAAGCCATCCGCCAAGCCAGGGAGGAGCACCCGATCAGCCCCTATCTCGGACGCGCCGAACTGGAACGTCTGCTCCTCGACGAGACCCGGCGCGCCGCCGAGCTGAGGCGCGAAGGCGAGCGCCGCCTCCTCCTCGAGCACGAACTGACGCCGGCCGAGCTGCAAGTGCTCCGGGAAGAAGCCGCCGCCCGCGGCTGGTAGCGGGACCCGGCCTCAGGCCCCCTCGAAGCGAAAGCGCCGAGCCTTCAGCTCGTAGCGCGGAAGGCTCCCTGCCGGGACGCACTCCACGCGGGCTCGCAGGTGGAGCTCCCGGTGCAGTCTCTCCTCCAAGCGCGCACCCAGGGCCCGGCCCTCCTCCTCCCCAAGCCCGGGCTCCAGCTCGACCTGGATCTCAAGCTCGGCCATCTCCGCCTGGCGCCGCACGCAGGCGTCGAACTCCTGGACCTCGGGGAAGGCACGCACCAGGTTCTCCACGGCAGACGGGAAGACGTTGACACCCCGCACCACGAACATGTCGTCCACACGCCCGAGGATCCCCCCCAGGAGCATCGGCCCTTCGCGGCCGCAAGGGCAGCTGCGCTGCACGAGCCGTACGCGGTCGCCGGTGCGGTAGCGGAGCACCGGACTGCCAAGGCGCCCCAGCGGGGTCAATACCAGTTCTCCGGCAAGGACCCCCCTCCCATCGGGCTCCACGGGCCGGTCCTCCTCAGGCTCCAGGACCTCCGCCAGGAACTCCTCTGCATCCAGATGCATCTCCTCGCCGCCGGTGCAGCCGAAGCCCCAGGGGCCGACCTCGGTGGCACCCGCGTGGTCGAAGCAGCGTGCGCCCCAGGCCTCCTCAATGCGCCGCCGCACCGAAGGCAGGCTGGCACCGGGCTCGCCAGCGTGGAGCGTGATCCGAACCGGCGACGCAGCCAAGTCCAGGCCCTGGAGACGCGCAGCCTCCGCCAGGCGCAGGGCATAGGTCGGGGTGCAGACCACTGCCGTGGCCTCGAACTCCAGAAGGTTCCGGATCCGCTCCTCGGTCCGCTCCCCGCCGCCAGCCAGAACCAGGGTGCCCAGATCCTGGGCCGCCTCGAAGGCCGCCCAGAAGCCAATGAAGGGTCCGAAGGAGAAGGGGAAGAACAGGCGGTCGGCAGGGCCCAGGCCTGCAGCACGGTAGATCCCCTGCCAGCGCTCCTTCCACCAGGCCCAGGATTCGGGGGTGTCCAGCCAGCGCAGCGGCCGCCCCTTCGTACCCGAGGTCAGGTGCAGCCGGGTGTAGCGCTCCAGCGGCTCGCAGAGCACCGTTCCGTAGGGCGGGTGCTCCTCCTGGTCCTGCGCCAGCTCCTCCTTGCGGGTGGTCGGCAGCCGCTGGAAGTCCTCGGGTGCCAGAGCGGCCAGATCCAGGCCGGCCTCGCGGGCCTTGCGCTGGTAGAAGGCACTGCGGCTTGCACAGATCCCGAGCAGGCTCCGGAGACGCTCGAGCTGAGAGGGGGACGGGAGAATCGGTTCCGGCATCCGCTCCTTCGGGTCCCGAACTATCCTAGGGGCGCCGGCGCCGCCTTCTCCAGCCCGGCGGGGATATCCTGATCGCCATGCAGGCCTTCCTCCTGGCCGCAGCCCTCGCCCTGGGGCCGCAGGAACCGGCACCCGCCACCGCCGCCATGGGCTTCCCCTGGCAGGATCTGCGCTTTTCCTGGAGCCTGATCGGGCCAGACGGGCCTGAGCCCCAGGGCGTCTGGGAGCTGCAGACCCTGCGCCTGCCCTCGGGACGCAGCCATGTCCTCCTCCTCCGTGACCGGTTGCGGAGCCCCGACGGGCGCGTGGACTTCCTCTACCAGACCTGGGTCCGGCCCGACGACCACCTGCGGTTGATCCGGCTCGAGGCCGGCGGACGGAGCCCCGGCAGCCGGCGTCTTCCTCTTGAGGCCGCCGTGGAGCACGGTCTCCTTCTCGGCGTCCGGGGCGGGCATGCCTTCCGCACCGATCTCCGGGACCAGGAGCCCCTCAACGAGTTCGTCCTCATGCGCCTCGTCTCCCTCCTGAGCCGCAGGAAAGGCTCGCGCATGGAGGTGGACTGGCTCTCCGGCCAGGACCTGAAACTCCTCGGCCGCCACGAACTGGTCTGCGCCGGAGAGGCCGAGGCGCCGGATGGCTCGCCCTCGTGGCGCTACGACCTGGAACGCCTCCCCGACCACGACCGCGTCCTCCGGCTCTGGGTCTCCCGCGAAGACCGGCAGCTCCTGCGCATGGAGGGCCCCGGCCGCCTTGTCCTCCAGCGCCTCCCCGCCGCGCCGGCAGAGCCCGGCGAGGCCGAGGCCTCCTCCAAGGCCGGTGCCTCCCCCGGCGGCTGAGTCCTTCCTCCCCCTCGATTCTCTTCTTCAAGCAGGAACTCGTCGGCGTCCTCGATTCTCCTGGGCCCGGGAGCCCCCACCCAGACCAGGG
>JALUUN010000220.1 GCA_027021325.1 Planctomycetota bacterium | reverse complement strand
GCATCGGTGATGCGCACCGCCTTGCCGGTCTTCGGATCTTTGATCTTGCTCCCGAGGTACTCCTCCAGCTCCTGGAAGGCGGCGGTGAGTTCGCTGCGGAAGACCCGGTCGAACTCGGCCTCGATGGCGCGGATCTTCTCGTGCGCCTCGCGCCGCTCCGCCGGCGTCATGTTCACCTTCCGGGTGAACTTCTGGGCACCGATGACGATGCCGCGGACGCCCGCCGGCAGCTTCAGCGAGACGTTCTTCACGTCCTCGCCGGCACGGCCGAAGATCGCGTGCAGCAGCCGCTCCTCCGGGGTCAGCTCGGTCTTGCTCTTGGGCGCGATCTTGCCGACCAGGATGTCGTTCGGTCCGACCCGGGTGCCGATGCGGACGATGCCGTCCTCGTCCAGGTTGCGCAGCGCCCGTTCGCCGGCGTTGGGGATGTCGCGGGTGAACTCCTCCTTGCCGAGGGTCGTCTCACGGATCTCCGCCTCGTATTCCTCGATGTGGATGGAGGTGAAGACATCGTCGCGCACCAGGCGCTCGGACACCACGATGGCGTCTTCGTAGTTGTAGCCCTCCCAGGACATGAACGCGACCAGGAGGTTCTTGCCCAGAGCCAGCTCGCCGTCGTGGGTACCGGCGCCGTCGGCAAGGACCTGGCCGCGCTTGACCTTCTGGCCCACCCGCACCAGGGGCCGCTGGTTGAGGCAGGTGCGCTCGTTGAGGCCCTGGAACTTGCGCAGCTCGTAGGGCTCGGGATCCTCCTTCAACTTGATGCAGGTGGAGTCCACGTACTCGACAGTGCCGGCGCGCCGCGCCCGCACCACCATGCCGCTGTTCTCGGCCACGATCCGCTCCAGCCCGGTACCGATGAGCGGCGGCTCGGTGCGGATCAGGGGCACTGCCTGGCGCTGCATGTTGGAGCCCATCAAGGCCCGGTTGGCGTCGTCATGCTCGAGGAAGGGGATCAGGGCCGCGGACACGCCGAGGATCTGCCCCGGGTCCACGTCCACGAACTCGACCTCGGACACCGGCTTGCGGGTGAACTCGCCGTGCCAGCGGCACATGACCAGGCCGTCCTCGTCGCCCTGGATCTTCCCGGTCTTCGGGTCGAACCCGCAGTCAGCGGGAGCAAAGACACGCTCGTATTCCTCGTCGGCACGCAGATGCACGACCTCGTCGGTGACCTTGCCCCTCTTCACTACCCGGTAGGGCGTGACCAGGAAACCGTAGTCGTCCACCACGGCGAACAGGGACAGCGAGCTGATGAGGCCGATGTTGGCGCCTTCCGGCGTCTCGATCGGGCACAGGCGACCGTAGTGGCTGATGTGCACGTCCCGCTCCTGGAAGCCGGCACGCTTGCGGTTGAGACCGCCCGGGCCCAGGGCCGACAGCCGCCGCTCGTGGGTCAGCTGGCTCAACGGATTGGTCTGGTCCACGACCTGGCTCAGTTCGCCGCGGGCGAAGAACTGATCCACGGAAGTAGAAAAGGCCTTGGCATTGATCAGGGAGCGGGGCGTCTGGGTCTCGGTGTCGTCGCTCTGCGACATCCGGTCCACCGCCGCCCGGGCGACCTTGAGCATGCCCTTGCGGAACTCCTCGGAAGCCAGTTCGGCAATGGTCCGGACCCTCCGGATACCCAGATGGTCGATGTCGTCCACCTCACCGCGCCCGGCGCGCAGGCCCAGGAGGTAGCGCACGGCGTCGAGGACGTCCTCGGGCTTCAGGGTCACGGGCCCTTCGTCGTCCTGCTTCGGCCGGTTGAACTTGCGGTTGATCCGGAAGCGGCCGACCCGTCCCAGGCAGTAGCGCTGGGCGTCGAAGAAGCGGTCGTGGACCAGCTCCCTGGCCTTTTCCAGCTGGATTGGATTGCCGGGACGCAGCTTGGCGTAGATCGCCGCCAACGCCTCCTCGTGGCTGTGCGTCGTGTCCTCCTTCAGGGAGTCCAGGATCAGGGGATCCTCCACCGATTCCAGGACCCCGACCTCGGTGATGTCCGAGGAGGCGATCCGCTCGGCGGCCTCGGCGCTGATCGGCTGGCCGGCCTCCACCCAGACCTCGCCGGTCTTCATGTCACGGACCTGGCCGAGAGCCAGCCGGTCCTCGAGGGCCTGGGCGAACTTCGCTCGCGTCGAGCGACCGCGCTTGATGACCTCGGTCGGGTAGAAGAGCGCCAGGATCTGGTCGTCCGTGGACCAGTCCGGATTCAGGGCACGCAGCAGGGTCAGGGCGGAGAACTTGCCCTGCTGGTCGATCCGCACCTGCAGGGTTCCCTTGCTGGAGACCGTGATCTCGATCCAGCTGCCGCGTTCAGGAATGATCCGCGCCGAATGGAACTTCTTGTCGCCGGCATGGACGTCCACGGCGAAGTCGATGCCTGGGGAGCGGTGCAACTGGCTGACGATGACCCGCTCCGAACCGTTCACGATGAACTCGCCGCCGCCCATCATGATCGGGACCTCGCCGAGGTAGATGTCCTCCTCGACCTTCTCCGAGCCCTTGTTCAGGGCCACCCGCACGCGCAAGGGGTAGGCGTAGGTGTACTTCAGCTGGCGGCATTCCTCGGGGGTGTAACGCGGCCGGCCGAGGGTGTAGCTGAGGAACTCCAGGGCCAGACTCTTGTCGTGGCTCTCGATGGGAAAGATCTCCTGGAAGAGGGCCTGCAGCCCCTGGCTCCGGCGCCTGCGCGCGGGCACGGTCACCTGCAGGAAGTCCTCGTAGGCCTTGACCTGGAGATCGGAGAGACCCGGCAGAAGCTTCGGGTCGCGGAAGGGGAACTTGCGGTAGTCGCGCAGCTCGAACTCGGCGATGCTGCGATTCCGGTTCTCGTCCAGGTTCCTGGTGTCGACGCTCATGGGGTCGTGCCCTGGGGTTTCGATGGTGCGGTGCGGATGCCGGCCCGGAGTCGCGGCTCAGGCGGCCGCTGCCCGGGGCAGCGGGCCGCCGGCAGCCGGCGGGCAGGCGGGGTGCGGCCTGGGCCGCGGGCCGGAGCCGGCACGGGTGCCGGTCCAGCAAGGGACTCCGGGATCCTCGTGCCGGCCCGTTCCCGGGCCGGGCTGCTCCCGCGCGACGCCGCCCCTGACCGCGGCGCCCATCCCGGGAGCAGAATGAGGAAAGGAGTGCATGGACTCCCGCCCCGGACGCCCTTCGCGGGGAAGGGCGCCGGGGCAGGCGCAAGACCCGGTGACCAGGAACACCCGGGTACTTCCGGTTCAGGCGAGCTTGACGGTCGCTCCAGCTTCCTCCAGCTGCTTCTGAACGGCCTCGGCCTCGTCCTTCGAGACCCCCTCCTTGATCGGCTTGGGGGCGCTTTCGACGAGCTCCTTGGCCTCCTTCAGACCAAGGCCGGTGATGGAGCGCACGGCCTTGATGACATCGATCTTCTTCTCGCCGAAGCTCTCCAGGATCACATCGAAGGAAGTCTTCTCCTCGGCAGCCTCGCCGGCGTCGCCGCCGCCGCCGGCGGCGGCCACAGCCACGGGAGCGGCGGCACTGACACCCCAGCGCTCCTCCATGGCCTTCACCAGGGTAGCAGCCTTGCCCAGGGGAAGGGCGTCCAGCTTCTGGAAGATCTCCTCGAGCTCGGGATCGAGTTCGACGGTGGCGGTGGTTTCCTCGGTCATCGGTTGTTCCTGAACGGTCGTGGGTGGTGGTGGCACGGGGGGCCGGAGGGACTCAGGCGGCCTCGCCGGAGGACTCCCCTCCCTGGTCCGCCCGGGCCTGCAGAGCACGGGCGGTGGAGGCGCCGACCTCGTTGAGGACGGTCGCGAGCTTGCGCGCCGGCCCGGCCAGGGCCTGGGCCATCATCGCGCGCAGGGTCTGACGGTCCGGCATCTTCGGAATGTTGGAGGCCGCAGCCTCGTCCATCACGTCGCCGTCGAACCAGGCGGCCCGATAGCGGATCTTGCGCTCGGGCATCTTCTTGAGGATCTCCTCGATGGCCTTGGCGGCGCCGATCGCCGCCTCGGTGTCCCCCACCAGCAGAGCACAGGTGCCGTGAAAGGCCTCGATGCCCAGGGGGACGCCGGCTTCCTCGAAGGCGACGCGGGCCAGGCGGTTCTTGGTGACGCGGAGTTCCGCACCCTGCTCGCGAACGGCACGCCGGATCGCCTGGGATTCGTCCACCGTCAGGGCGTCCAGTTCCAGGAGGACGACGCCGTCCTTGTCACGCACCAGGTCCGCGTACTCCCGGACCAGCCACTGGTTGAGCATGCTCGGCATCTTCGATCCTCCTAGGCGTACTGGACCTTCAGGCCCGGCCCCATGGTGGTGGTCACGGCGACGTTCCGGATGTACGCGCCCTTGGCCGTGGCCGGACGCAGGCTGACAACGTAGTCCAGGAAGGCGCGGGCGTTCTCCTCCAGGAGCTGCGGCTCGAAGGAGACCTTGCCGACGGGGACGTGGAGATTCCCGCCGGCGTCCACGCGGAACTCGATCTTGCCCGCCTGGAATTCACGCACCGCCTCGCCGACCCTGGGCGTGACGGTCCCGGACTTCGGAGAAGGCATCTTGCCTTGCGGGCCGAGGATCCGGCCGAGCTTGCCGACCACGCGCATCATCGCCGGGTGGGCGATGACGATGTCAAAGTCGGTCCAGCCGTCCTGGATCTTCCCGGCCAGCTCCTCGCCTCCGACCTCCAGGGCGCCGGCCTCCCGGGCCTCCTCGGCCGCGTCCCCTTCGGCGAAGGCGATCACGCGGACGGTCTTGCCGAGGCCGTGCGGCAGGCTGACCGCCCCGCGCACCATCTGGTCGGACTTCTTCGGATCCACCCCGAGGCGCACGTGGCACTCGACGGTTTCGTCGAAGCGGGTGGAGCGCAGGCTCTTCAGGGTCTGGAAGGCCTCGCCCATGGCGTACACCTTCTCGGTGTCCACCTTGCCGAGGTTCTCACGGTAGCGCCGGCTGTGTCGGGACATGGCTCAGTCCTCCAATCCCTGGACCTGGATGCCCATGGAGCGGGCGGTTCCGGCGATGATGCGCATGGCCGCCTCGACGGAGCCGGCGTTGAGATCCTTTTCCTTCATCTCGGCGATCTCGCGGACCTGATCGGCGGTGACGCTGCCCACGATCTCGGTACCGACCGCGCCGGCGCCCTTCTCGATGCCCGCGGCCTTCTTCAAGAGCACCGCAGCGGGCGGTGACTTCAGCTCGAAACTGAAGGAGCGGTCCTTGTAGACGGTGATCACCACCGGGATGATCAGCCCGCGCTTGTCCGCGGTGGCGTCGTTGAACTGCTTGACGAACTCCCCGATGGGAACGCCGTGGGCGCCCAGAGCGGGGCCTACCGGCGGCGCCGGCGTGGCGGCCCCACCGGGACACTGGAGCTTGATCTTGGCGATGATTTCCTTGGCCATTTCTCCCTCCCGCTCCGTGGGTCGCTGGACCCCTTCGCGGTCCGAACGGGCGGGCGCGCGGCCTCAGGCCGCGGCCCCGGGCTGACGGGTCAGACGGGTTCCACCAGCCAGTGCTCGATCTCCACGCTGGTCGCCCGGCCGAAGATGGTGACCGAGATCCGCAGCTTTCCCTGGGACTCCAGGATTTCCTCGACGGTGCCGTCGAAGCCCTCGAAGGCGCCTTCCTTGATGCGCACGGTATCGCCCCGCTTGACCTTGACCGCCATCTTCGGGGCCTCCTCGCTCTCCTGCATGGCGGCCAGGACGCTTTCCACCTCCTCGTCGCTCATGGGCGTCGGGACCGTGCCGCTGCCGCCGACGAAATCCTTGAGGCCGGGCGTCTCGTGCAGTGCGAACCAGACCTTCTGGTCCTCGGGGTCGTCACTGTCCTTCTCCCCGAGCCGCGCCTGGATCATGATGTAGCCGGGGTAGATCTTGCGGTTGACGACGCGCTTCTTGCCGCCTTTGATCTCGGTGATCCGCTCCACCGGCACGATGACCTGGGGAATGCGGTGCTCGAGTCCGTCCGCCTTGATGCGCTTGACCAGGCGTTCGCGCACCGAGTCCTCACGGTTCGTGGCGACCCGCAGGACGAACCAGTTCATTTTGTCCAGGACGGTCACGTCTGCCTCCTCCTTCTCAGACCCGGTCCCACAGGATGAACCGGAAGAACATGCCGAGGGAGAAGTCGCTGAGGGCGAGGAAGCCCATCAGGATGAGGACCGTGACGATGACCACCACGGTGGAATTGCTGGCCTCCTTGAAGGAAGGCCAGGTCACCTTCCGCACCTCGGACTCGACCTCGATGAGATGCTGGGCGACGCTGGGCCGCGACAGATACCGGACCCAGAGCCAGGCGCCGGCGAGGAAGACCAGGGTCGCCGCGACCAGGCTTCCGTTCAGAGGCGTGCCGATGAGCGGGATCTCGGCCTCCTGCGTCAGGGGCACCCGCAGGCTCTGCCAGCCGTCGAGGGTACGGCGCAGGGACATGCAGCCGAAGAACAGCATGCCCATGCCCAGCCAGAAGGCGGACTGGCGGGCGTTGCGTCCCTCGTCGGGCTTGTAGGCGTAGAGCATCGGCGGCGGGCGGGTGGCGGCGGCGGCAGCCGCGGCCGGCGATCAGAGCTTCTTCTCGCGGTGCAGCTGGTGCTTGCCGCAGAAGGGGCAGTACTTCTTCTTCTCCAGTTTGAAGTCGGCCCGCAACCGCTTGTTCGTCGTGTAGTTGCGGTTGCGGCACTCGGTGCACTCGAGGAACACGTGCCGTTCCTTGTTCTTCATGGCGCTCGGGCGCTGGGGGTGGCGGGGATCCCGCCCCGGCGCGGGCGCGGAGCCCGGCCGGGGCGGGACCGGGCGGTCATTCGTTGATCTTGGAGACCACGCCGGCGCCGACGGTACGGCCGCCCTCGCGGATCGCGAAACGCAGCTGCTCGGCCATGGCGATCGGGGTGATCAGCTCGACCGTCATGCGGACATTGTCGCCCGGCATGACCATCTCGACGCCCTCGGGCAGCTGGATGCTTCCAGTCACGTCCGTGGTCCGGAAGTAGAACTGCGGGCGGTAGTTGTTGAAGAAGGGCTTGTGGCGTCCGCCCTCCTCCTTGGTCAGCACGTACACCTCGGCCTCGAACTTCGTGTGCGGGGTGATGGTGCCGGGCTTGGCCAGGACCTGGCCGCGCTCGACCTCGTCCTTCTTGATGCCCCGCAGCAGGCAGCCGACGTTGTCGCCGGCGCGGCCCTCGTCGAGGATCTTGTTGAACATCTCGACGCCGGTGACCGTGGTCTTCCGGGTCTCGCGGATGCCGACGATCTCGACCTCCTCCCCGGTCTTGATGACGCCGCTCTCGACCCGGCCGGTCACGACGGTGCCACGGCCCTCGATGGAGAAGACGTCCTCGATCGGCATCAGGAAGGGCTTGTCGACCGCCCGCACCGGCTCGGGGATGTACTCGTCCACCCGGTCCATGAGCTCCTGGATCCTGGCCAGGTGCGGCCCTTCCAGGTTGCCCTGCTCGAGCTCCTCGGTGGCCTTCAGGGCCGAACCGCGGATGATGGGCACGTCGTCGCCGGGGAAGTCGTACTGGCTCAGGAGCTCGCGGATCTCCATCTCCACGAGGTCCAGGAGCTCCTCGTCGTCCACCATGTCGCACTTGTTCATGAAGACGACCAGGGCCGGGACGTTCACCTGCCGCGCCAGGAGGATGTGCTCCCGGGTCTGGGGCATGGGGCCGTCGTTCGCCGAGACCACGAGGATCGCGCCGTCCATCTGGGCAGCGCCGGTGATCATGTTCTTCACGTAGTCGGCGTGGCCGGGGCAGTCCACGTGAGCGTAATGCCGCTTGTCGGTCTCGTACTCCACGTGGGCGGTGTTGATGGTGATGCCGCGGGCCTTTTCCTCGGGAGCCTTGTCGATCTCCTCGAACTTCAGGGCCTTCTTGGTCGTGCCCTTCGCGGCAAGGTAGCCCGTGATCACCGCCGTGAGGGTGGTCTTGCCGTGGTCGACGTGGCCGATGGTGCCCACGTTGACGTGCGGCTTGGTCCGTTGGAAGACTTCCTTAGCCATGGTGGTCGTTTCGTCCTTGCCTCGCGAATGGATCGGAGGGCGGGGTTCGGAATCAGCTGGTCGGTTGCTGCGGAGGAATCCGCCGGGAGGCGGAGCGCCCGCCCGGCCCCCCGCCAGCGCCCGAAGGCCACAGCCGGGAGGCGCGCGACGCGCGCCGGGGTCCCCCGAAGGGGACCCGGGAAGAAGGAGGGGTGGAAGGGAACGCGGTCGGCTGCCGTGCTCGTGGTGGAGCTGCTGACGGGACTTGAACCCGTGACCTCCTCCTTACCAAGGAGGTGCTCTACCACTGAGCTACAGCAGCCGGCTGACACCTGGCGCGGGCTGGCGCGGGCTGGAGCGGGTGATGGGAATCGAACCCACGTAACCAGCTTGGAAGGCTGGGGCTCTACCATTGAGCTACACCCGCAGGGGATCTGCAGGACCTCCCCGGTCTTCGATCCGCCCGCGGGGGCGGAGCTGGATGCCAGGCATCAGGACGCTCGTGCGGAAGCGCCGCCGGGGCCGAACTGGTGGGGAGAAGAGGATTCGAACCTCTGAAGGCTGAGCCAACGGATTTACAGTCCGTCCCGTTTGGCCACTTCGGTATCTCCCCGGTCAGGCCGCAGCCTGACGGAACCGTCCGGGGACGGCACGGCCCGGGCGCCGCACGAGGCCACCCGCATTGCCCAAAGAACCTGGAACGGCGGACCACTCCCGGGGGAGCGGCCGGAACCCCCGCTGCTCCGGGGAGCTAGCGGAGGGACTCGAACCCTCGACCATCCGCTTACAAGGCGGAAGCTCTGCCAACTGAGCTACGCTAGCCCGGTCCGGCTGGCCGAAAGGGCAGAACATCATACGGCGGGAGGGCCTCCGGTCAACCGCCCGCCCCGGCTTTTCAGGGGCCGCCCGCCTCCTGCACCCCGGCCTGGCGGCCCTCCTCGAGGAGGGCCCGCACCCGCTCCACCAGCCCGGCGACGGAGAAGGGCTTGGCCAGGAGGCCGCGGAACTCCGGGAGGGCCCGCAGCTCCTCCACGCGGGGGTCGTTCGGGGTCCCCGTCACGACCAGGAAGGGGACGAGGATGCCGGCCTCCCGCCAGGCCCGAGCGAGGCGGGCACCACAATGCCCTGCT
>JALUUN010000219.1 GCA_027021325.1 Planctomycetota bacterium | reverse complement strand
GTAGGTTCGCAGGAAGGGGGAATCCTGCCGTCCAGGATAGAAGAGAACCCTCCCCGCCGTAACGGGACTCTTCAGGCGGTCCCGGCAGCCGCCCGCAGAATGCGTTCCGGGACCGGGCGCAGATCCCGCACCACCCCCAGACGCTCCAGGACCCGCAGAAGAGCGTAACTCACGTCCAGTTCCCACCAGAAGAAGCCCTGGCGGGCGGAGTTGGGGTAGCGGTGGTGGTTGTTGTGCCAGCCCTCGCCGAGGGTGATCAGGGCCAGCCAGAAGTTGTTGCGGCTGTCGTCGCCGGTGGCGTAGCGCTGCCGGCCCCAGACGTGGCAGAGGGAGTTGATTACGAAGGTTCCGTGGTAGAGAACCACGGTCGAGACCACGAAACCCCAGACCAGGAGCTGCCAGCCGTCCGTCCCCAGACCGGGCGCCAGCGAGGCCAGGAGCTCGCCCAGGCCGAACAAGGCCAAGGCCAGGAGGGCCGGCACCAGGGTGTCGTAGCGGTCGAGGAAGCGGAGCTCGGGGAAGCGGGCGAAGTCCGGGATCAGTTCCAGACGCGTGCGGGCGTTCTCGGGCTTCAGGATCCACCCCACATGGCTCCCCCAGAAGCCGTGGTGCCGCGGCGAATGCACGTCATCCTCGCGGTCGCTGGCGCGGTGGTGGTGGCGGTGGTGGGCTGCCCACCAGAGAGGCCCCCGCTGGACGGCGCTGGCGCCGAGGACGGCGAACACGAACTGGGCCTTGCGCCCGGCGCGGAAGGCGCGGTGGGCAAAGTAGCGGTGATAGAAAGCAGTCACCGCGAACATACGCAGAAAGTAGAGGCCCGCCGCCACCGCCAGGGCGGTCCAGCTGAACCCGACCCAGAGCACCGCCAGACAGGCCAGGTGCAGGACCAGGAAGGGAAGGTGGCCCCACCAGGCCTTGCCCGGCGGCCGGCCGCGCCGCCGCTCCACGGCCTCCCAGGAATCGAGGCGGCGCAGGAGGCGGCGCAGGAAGCCACCCCGACAGTGGGCCGGGGAGACGGGAGACAGGGCTTGATGGACTTGGGGCGGCACGAGGAACGCCAGGGACTCCCCGGGAGATGGAGGCCCCGGAGGAGCCCGGCGTCCTGGGAACGCCACGGGGGGGCGGAATGTTACCGGAGATCCTCGGCCAGGGCGGCCCGGACCTCCGGAGAAAGCTCGATTTCCAGCTCCAGCCCGGGTTTGTCCAGGCCCAGGGCGGCGGGAACCTCCCCTCCCACCGGGAACTTGAGGTACTGGACCGAACTCAGGCGGTCCTCCCCCACCTGCCGCGGATCGTAGCTCGGGCGGACGCGCCGGCCGTCCTCCATGCGGGCATAGAGGTGCTCAGGCAGATCCAGCCACTTGCGCAGGACGAGGTCCCGCTGGAGAGGGTCCTCGATCTCGATGAGGAGGGTGCAGCCCAGTTCCCCGGGCCCGCCCAGGAGTTCGTTGTAGGTCCGGAGCTCATGCTCGATGGCCTCCTCGTCCCAGCGCCCTTCCACCCGGAGCATCTCCAGGATCTGGTAGAGAACGGTGTCGTGATCCTCGAAGAGAAAGGTCAGATGACTCCCCAGGTGGACCCGGCGCAGGCGCTTCCGGGCGAAGATGCGGGCGCGGAAGGCCGGCCGCACGGCCTCGTACTCTTCCGGGCCGGGAATCTCGGAACGCTCGACCGGTCTCATGCCGCCCCCTCCGCGGAGGCCCCGGACTCCGGTCCCGCTTCCGGCTCGGGAACAGGCGTCGGAAACCCATCCGGGCGATAGGCCCGGGCCAGGATGCTCAGGGGATGCAGAGGACGGATCCCGGCGTGCTGGGCGAACTGCAGGGCCGCCAGGGGGCATTCCGTGGACCAGACCTCAGCTCCGGCGGAGGACATCCCCTTGAAGGCGCGCTGACCGATCCGGATGGAGGGCTCGTAGCCCTCGACCTTCATGGCCCAGGTGCCGTCGTGCCCGCAGCACTCCAGCGTCATGGATGGCCGGGCCCCCGGGATCTTGCGGATGAGGTCGCGTCCACGGAAGCCCACGGACTGGGCGCGCAGGTGGCAGGGCGCGTGGCAGGCCACGGGCCCCGGCGTGGAGCGGAAGTCGGTGTTGAAGCGCTCCTGGTCGCGGAGGGACCACAGGTACTCGCAGGGGTCTTGGACCGCTTCGGCCAGACGCGCCGCCCGTTCCCGGTCCTCCCCCGCGAGGAGTTCCGGGTACTCCCGCCGCATCATCATGGAGCAGGTCGGATTGATGGCCAGGACCCGGGCCCCGCGTTCCACATGGGGCATCAGGAGGTCCAGGTTGTGGCGGGCGTGGCGGCGCAGGGTCTCGAGGTCGCCATGCTCCCAGGCCGGCATCCCGCAGCAGCGCTGCCCGGCCGGGCAGCCGAGGCGGACCCCGTTGCGCTCCAGGACCTCGACGGCATCGCGGCCCAGGGAGGGCTCGTTGTGTTGCACATAGCAAGTGGGAAAGAGCACTGCCTCCGGCTCCTCGACCCGGTCCAGCCCCCGGTCTCCGGCCCAGCGGTCGAAGGTCGAGGGCGCGAACTCGGGCAGGAGCTTGTCGCGGTGGATCCCGGCCAGCTTCTCCAGGAACCAGCGGTGCAGGCGCACGCGGTTCATCCGGTTCGCCAGCCCCAGGCTCTTGCGGGCCAGGGAGGCCGCCCGGTCGGGATTCCCGAGGAGCCGGTCCCGGAAGGGGATCCCCGACTTGCGGGCCTGAACGGCCTTCCAGCGATGGACCAGCCTCGGGAAGTCCAGCTGGAACTCGTGGCCGTCGCGGGGCGTATAGGGACACTGGACCTCGCAGAGCTTGCACTGGAAGCACTCGCCGAGGACCTGTCCGGTCTCCTCCGCGGTCAGC
>JALUUN010000218.1 GCA_027021325.1 Planctomycetota bacterium | reverse complement strand
CGCCCAGGGCACGCACCCGCTGGAAGATCGCCCGCGCCGCCTTCCCGGCAAGCTGCTGGTAGACGATGGCCCGGGCCAGCTGCTCGAAATGGCTGCGGCGGGCCAGGGCCGGGGTCGGAAAGCCCGGGTAGGGCTCCAGTTGCCGCAGGGGCATCCTCCAGGCCGGATCCAGACGCGCCAGGGCGCGGGCCGCGGCGCGGGCCTCCGGGGACGGTCCGTTCATGGGCGACCTATCCTGCGAGCGGCCGGGCTTTTCCGGCAAGAATTCCGGCAACCATCGGCCCCCCCGGGAGTAATCAAGGGCGAGAGCACATCGCCGTGCGTGGAGTCAGCCCTTCGGGGCGGATCCCGCGGGATCTTCCCAACCAGGATCCTGTCACACGGTACGTATCTGCGAAATGCTGGCTGCGCCTCGGGGGAGGGGCGCAGCCAGCGACCTTTTCCGAAGAGACCGATGCCCTCAGGGCACGAGCAGGGAGGCGGTACGCGTCAAGGCCGTTCGGCCTGGCCCGGCCGCGAACCCCTGGAGGTAGAGGGTCTGCCCGGACCAGCCGGCCTGGACGGGCAGGAGCCGTTCCACCGCCCCGCTGTTCCCGGCCGGTGCCTGGTGGAAGACCGCCCCGCCGGCCAGGTCCAGGCCCAGGATGCCGTAGGGTGTGGGACGTGCATCGGGGGTGAGGGACCAGGCGAGGATCTGCTCCCGGTCCCCGGAGGCGCCGGCAAGGCCCACGGCGAGGCTGCCGGGGACGAGCCGGCTCTCCTGGTTCCAGAGGGCGGGCAGCCGGTTGGCGGCCTGGGCCTCGACGCTCGAGCCCGCCATTCCCTCGCCGAAGAGCTCGCCGTAGAGGTCCTCCTCGCCCAGCATCTCGGCCCGGAGGAAGGCGCCGGTGATGCGGCGGTGAAGCCGGTGCTGCTCCTCGCCGGTCATGAAGGGAGTGTCGTCGGGATCGTCCACGGGACCGCTGTGATCACCGCCGACCAGGACAAAGAAGTGGTTCCGCTCGGCCTGCCCTGCATCCAGGTACCAGGCCCGGACCATGGTGTCCCAGGGCACCGAGTCGTCGAGGCTGCCGGCGACAAACAGCGCACGCCCGGTGAAGGCCTGCAGATTCAGGATGCCCTCCGACGCCCCGCCGAGGGAGGGACCGCGGTAGGGCTCCAAAGGCACGAGGGTCCGGATCCTCGGCTCCAGACCGATGAGGACCATACAGGCGCCCCCGCCCATGGAGTGGCCGCTCACCGCCCAGTCCCCGTCACCGGTCATTCCCGCCAGCCAGTGGGAAGGATCCGCGGCGCGGTCCTCGACCCAGTGCAGGAGGGCCTGGGTGTCCGCCGCCTCCTTCTGCATGGTCGCAAAGAGCCCGGTCTCCGTGCCGATGGAGGCAACCAGGAAGCCCCAGCTGGCCAGATGGGTGCTCAGATCGTCGTAGTTCTCGGGGCGGCCGAACCAGCCGTGCTGGAAGGCAACCAGAGGATAGGGGCCCGCCGAGGGATCCGGAGCCGCGTCCGGTCCGGCGGCGAGAGCCGGGTAGTAGATCCTCCCGAGGACGTTGCCCCGCCCGAACTGCGTGTCGAAGAAGCGCTCGTCGCGCCAGCCGACGGGGAAGGGGCCGGGTTCGTCGGGCTCCTGGGCGACGGCGTCCGGAACCAGAACGAGGAGGAGCAGCGGAAGGGTGCAGCGGAGGCGGTCCATGGCGGAGAAGGGCTTCGGGCGGAACGGCAGCGCGCGGGGGGGAGCCACCGGACGCCGGGTCTCAGGGGAGCACGAGATCCACGCGCCGGCTGAAGGAGCCGCTCCCCGCCTGGTCCACGAGGCCCTGGAAGTACAGCGTCCGGCCGGCCCAGGCCGGCTGTACGGGGATGCGGCTTTCCAGGAGGCCCGAGAAGGACAAGGGCTGATCGGCGACCGCGGTCGCCAGGGAAAGGTCGAGCTCGAGAAGGCCGAAGGGCGTCGTGCGGCTGGCCGTTGCCCAGGACCAGCCGGTGCGCGCCCGGTCGCCGGGCCGCCCGGCAATGCCCACCACCAGTTCCGCCGGAGCCAGCACGCTGACCCGGGCCCAGAAGGGCGGGTCGTAGCAGCGGCTCTCGAGAGTCGCCGGTTCGGCGTCCATGCCCTCACCGAGGACCTCGGCCAGGACATCCTCCTGCCCGAGGATCTCGCTCAGGAGCCAGCCGGCCGCGAGCTTGCGGTGAATGCGGTTCTGCTCGCTCCCCGGCAGGGGATCGCCGTTGCCAGGAAAGTCGGTCGGCCCGTTGTGGCCCATGCCCTGGACCGTGTAGAAGAGGCTGCGCCGGGCAGCGGTCGAGAGTTCGAACCAGTCGCGGACCACGTTCGGCGGCACGATCCAGTCGGCGTCCCCGGCGATGAAGACGGCGGTCCCCGTGTAGGCCTGGATGCCAGGGTCGGCCAGGGGGTTGGTGTTGTCGGCGGCCTCCATCCCGAGGATCAGACGGATGCGCGGCTCCATCCCCACCAGGACCGGCAGGGTGCCCCCGCCCATGGAGTGGCCACAGGCGGCCCAGTCCTGGTCCCCGACCATCTGGAAGAGGAAGCTCGCGGGATCCGAGGAGGCTCCCTCCGCCCAGTGGAGGAGAGCCCGCATGTCCTCGGCGTAGTCGGTGTTGTCCACGAAGATCCCCTGCCAGGTGTCCACCGAGACGACGACGAAACCCCAGCTCGCAAGATGCAGGCAGAGCTGGTCGTAGGCCGAGGCCGACCCCAGCCAGCCGTGGAGGAAGCCCGTGAGGGGGAAAGGTCCGCCGGAGGGATCCGGCGGCGCGTCCCGGCCCGGCGCCTGGGCCGGGTAGTAGACGCGGGCGGGGACCCTGCCCTCGCCGAAGTCGGTGTCCAGGGCCTGGACGT
>JALUUN010000217.1 GCA_027021325.1 Planctomycetota bacterium | reverse complement strand
TCCGAGGAGGCCACGGCGGGCGGCTTGCCGCCGGGCAGGATCTCCTCCCTGCCCAGGCCCTGCCAGACCACGACGCCCATGAGGAAGCCGACCAGGGCCAGGGCCCCGATCACGATCTGCTTCTCCAGTCTTCCCATGCCTGCGAACTCCGTAAGGGAGGTGAGCCTCCCGTGGCCCCCGCCGGCCGCGAACCGTTCGGGATCGCACGCGGATCCTTTCGAACGGCCCATCCCCGGCGAGGGCCAATATATTGTGGTGTCCGGCCGATCCAAGCGTTTTTCTCGTGGTCGGAAGGGGTGTCCACATCTTGTTGCCGCAAGGCCTCGGACCGGCACCAGGATCGGGCCAGGGGCCCTACTCCCTATCGGTCGAGGAGGCCCGGTCCTGGTCCTGAAGTTGCCGGCGGGCGGCTTCGGCCTCGCCGCGGGCGCGGTGCGGAGAGAAGAGCCACAGCCGCCGCCAGCGCAGCCCGCGCAGCAGGGCCCGCGCCTCCTCGGGACGCATCTCCCCGGGGGCATAGCGGGCCAGATACTTCAGGACCGCCTGCCGGTCCACCCAGGCGAGGACCGGGCCCAGAAGGAGGCGGAGGGGAAGGGAGGGGGCCCAGGCGGCGCCGAAGTCCACCAGGGACAGCCCGCCCTCTTCGTCCACCAGGAGGTTCTGGCGCTGGCGCAGGTCCAGGTGGAAGACGCCGCGGGCGTGGAGGGCGGCGACCGCCCGGCGCAGGGCCTCGGCATGCTCCCGCGGCCGCTCCTGGAAGGCCTCGCGGTCCAGAGGGCGTCCAGGACGCCGTTCCAGGCAGACGGCCCGCCGGTCCAGGCGGCCCAGGACCCGGGGCACGCCTTCCACCCCGGCCGCCCGCTCCAGGGACCGGAGCTCGCGGCGCAGGAGCCAGGCCGCCAGGGGCCGCCCCCAGCCGGGAAGATCCTCGAGGTCCTTGACGACGCAGGTCCCCTCCTCCCCTTCCCAGAGCCAGACGGAAGGCTTCCAGGAGCTGCCCCGGCTCAGGAGCCGCCGCCCTCGTTCGAAGGCGAGGCGGTCCCGGGGCCGGGCCTGCGGCGCTTCCCTCGGGCGGCGCTCTTCCACGCTCCTCAGCCGAGGCGCCCGTGGAGCGGCGACCAGGAAGGGGCGGTGGCGATGAGGACCAGGACCAGCACGAGGACCAGGCCCCAGGGCCACTCGTGGTTCTCCCCCACCCGCTTCCAGGAGAAGCGCCGGGGGTCGCCGCTGCGCCAGGGGCGCAGACGCGGCAGGAAGTCCGGTACGTTCTCGGCGTGCCGGCGCACCGGCTCGCCGAAGAGACGCTCCAGGCGGCTGTACTCCTTGCGGAACTTGCGGGGCAGATAGAAGCCGAGGAAGACCAGGACCAGGAGCAGGGCGAGCCCCCAGACCAGGCGTCCCTGGAAGGTCTCGGCGTTGCCGGCGGCGAGGGAAACGCCGAGGAGGGCCAGGAAGGAGCCCAGGTAGGCCGGGTTCCGGGTGTGGGCGTAGGGGCCGGTAGTGACCAGGGTGGCGTTCTTTTCCAGGTGCCCGAAGGCCCAGATCCGCAGCGCCCAGGCCAGGGCCACCAGGACACAGCCGGCGGCGAAACCGGGAGGCCGGGGGTCCGCCAGGGCGATCAGGGCCGCGCCGGCCAGGTAGACGGCGATCTTGCGCCAGGTCAGTCGTTTGCGTCGGGCCATGGCGGGGCTTGCGGCCGGGGCGGCCGGCCCGGAAGATTGTCGGGTCCCGGCCGCCCCGATCAACCTCGCCATGTTCCTGCGCCTCCTCGCCCTCCTCCTGCCTTGCACCCTCCTCGGCGGCCCGGCCTGCTCCAGCGACTCGGGAGCGCGTTCCTCCCTGGAGGGCGACGCCGCCCAGGCCCGGCTCGAGGCCGAGATGGCGGCGCGCGGGATCTACCCCGAACACCGGGCCACGCGGGTGACCCTCAAGGACCACCGCAGCGGCGTCACCATCGGCCTCTTGAACGAATCCCACACCGCCAAGGCCGACTACTACAGCCGCGAGGCCCGCGCCCCGACCTACAAGGTCGTCCCCGACCTGGACATGGGAGCCCTCCTCAAACAGCTCGAGGAGTTCGGTTTCTTCGAGGACGCGCGGCCGGGCTCAGCCCGGGTCCCCGGCGCCCGGGTGACGGTCCAGGTGGAGCGCGGCGGCCAGACCTGGACCCTGGCCTGGACCTCGGCCGACGTGGAGACCCGGCCCGAGCGGGTCGAGCAGGTACGCCACTGCGGCCAGGCCATCCAGGCCGTGTACAACGTCCACCCCGCCTTCCAGCTCATCGACAACGACCAGGGCGCCCGCTTCTTCGAGGAGGAGCAGCAGCGCCTCCGGGAGGGGAGCCCCCGCCGGTGACCGCCGGCGGCGAGGCCTGGATCGTCCTCCCGGCCCGACGGGCGTCCTCGCGCCTCCCCGGCAAGCTCCTCCTGGCCGAGAGCGGACGCCCCCTCCTGGCCCACACCGTCGAGCGCTGTCTGCGGAGCCAGGTCGCCGACCGGGTCCTGGTCGCCGCCGACGGCGAGGAACTCGCCCGGGTCGCGCGGGAGGCGGGCGCCGGGGCGGTCCTGACCGAGCCCGGCCTGGCCTCGGGCAGCGACCGGGTGCGCGCCGCCCTGGAGGGCCATCCCGAGGTCCGCTGGGTGGTCAACGTCCAGGGGGACGAGCCCGAGATCGAGCCCGAGGCCATCGACGCGGTCTTCGGCGCCCTGGCCGCGG
The DNA here is from genome assembly GCA_027021325.1 of Planctomycetota bacterium. Taxonomy (GTDB): domain Bacteria; phylum Planctomycetota; class UBA1135; order UBA1135; family UBA1135; genus JALUUN01. The sequence goes on along the minus strand of JALUUN010000217.1, from coordinate 159 downwards.
GAGCGGGCGCCGTGACCCTGGCCGCTCCCTGGCCCGAGGGCGTGCCTCTGGAGGACCCCGACGCCGTCAAGGTCGTGCGCGACCTCCAGGGCCGGGCGCTCTACTTCTCGCGCTCCCCCCTGCCCCACCCCCGCGGCCCCCTGCGCGCCGGCGCCGAGC
>JALUUN010000216.1 GCA_027021325.1 Planctomycetota bacterium | reverse complement strand
GAAGGCGGCCGGATCCCGGCCGGCGTCGGCCGAGAGGCGCGGCAGGGCCACCGTGAGCACATAGCTCGGGAGCATCAGGGCCAGCTGCAGGGCGGCCTTCGCCGGCGCGTACAGCCCGGCCGCCGTCTCGCCGGCCAGGGCCCGGAGGAGCAGGAGGTCCACGCGCCCGTAGGCGTCGCGCAGGAGGTTGCCCGCCCCCAGGGTCAGGGACTCGCGGACGTAGCCCGGCGGCGCCGGCTCCCCGCCCGGCCAGCGGCGCAGCAGGGGAAGGGCGGCGAGGAAGGTCCCGCCCTGCACGGCGGCGCGGCCGCAGGCGGTGGCGGCGAGGAGGAGGAAGGGGTCGTGGAAGCCGGAGCGCAGGAGGAGGGCCAGGAGAAGGAGGCCCAGGAGCGCTCCCGCCGAGCGCACCGCCGCCAGGATCCCGAACTCCAGGCGCAGGTGGAAGGCGATGCCCGCCGCCCCGGCGGTCTGGGCGAAGAGGCTGGCGCCGGCGGCATAGAGCCAGGGGTTGCCGAGGGCCTCCGGATCCTGGAGCCGCGCGTAGAGGAGGAAGAGGGCCAGACCGCAGCCGGCCAGGAGGGCGCGCAGCCGGAAGGCCTGGGCCAGGACGGCGCGGAAGGCGGCGGGCTCGCGGCTGGAACGGCGCAGGAGGGCGAGGGCGCTGCCTCCGTCCACCAGGACCTCCAGGGTCATGAGGAGCTGGAAGAAGGAGGCGTAGACCCCGACCGCGGCCACCCCGAGCTCGCGGGTGAGGAGGGTGAGGGCGGCGAGCGCGCTCAGGCCGTGGACCAGACGGCCGAGGACCTGCCAGGCCGTGCCGGTCCCGTAGCGGCGGCGGTCGGGCTCGGGGACCGTGGCGGCCGGCACCGGGCCCTGCTCAGCGCCGGGTCAGGCGCGCCTGGAGGGCCTTGCAGACCGCGGCGGTGAACTCGGTCGTGGAGAGGGAACCGCCGAGGTCCGCCGTCGTCCGGCCCGAGGCGATGGTGTCGCGCACCGCGGCCGCGAGGGCGCGCCCGACGGCGCGGAAGCCGCCGTGCTCGAGGGCCATGGCCAGGGCCCAGAGGGAGGCCGAGGGGTTGCAGACGCCCTGCCCGGCGATGTCCGGGGCGGTGCCGCCGGCCGGGTCGAACATGGCCAGGGTGATCTCCCCACTCTCGTCGAAGGCGTAGGAGGCGCTGGCCCCGAGGCCGACCGAGCCGACCATGCCGCAGGCGGCGTCGCTGACGAAGTCGCCGTATTCGTTGGGACAGACCAGGACGCGGTAGTCCTCCGGCCGCATGATGAGCTTGGCGAGAAGGGCGTCGAAGAGCTCCGAGCGGTGCTCGACTTCGGGGAAGCGGGCGGCGACCTCGCGCACGACTTCCTCGAAGAGGCCGTCGGTGGCGCGCTGGATGGTGTGCTTGCTGGTGCTGACCACGCCGCAGCCCAGGCGCTCGGCGAGGCGGAAGGCGAAGAGGGCCGCCTGCCAGGTCGGCCGCCGCTCGATGACGCGGATGGAGACCGCCGCCTCGGTGCCGATGCGCCGGCCGGCGTCCTCGTAGGTGCCGCCGACGGCGATGCGCACGATGTGCAGATCCACCTGCCCGTCGTGCCGGGTCGGCACCCCGGGGATACTGCGCACCGGGCGGTGGATGACGGAGAAGTCGAGACGCTCGCGCAGCACCTTGTTCGGCGACTCGGTCTCGGTCACCGTCGGGTACTTGAGGGCGAGGCCATGGCGGCGGATGGCCTCCTCCGCCTCCCGGTAGGCCGCCTCGGCCTCGAGTCGGCGGCGCTCCAGGCTCAGATCCACGGCGTGGAAGACGAGGTCCAGGGGCAGGGCCTCGGCTACCTGGTGCACCGCCCCGGAGAGCTCGGCGCTGATCCCGTCCCCGTGGAACTCCGCCAGTTCGAGGCGTTCGAGGTCGCTCATGGGGGTGGAATCCTATCCCGGCCGCCGGATTCCCGCAGGCTGCAGGCCGGAGCGGAGTGCCATGCTGCGTCAGAGCGGGTCGGCGTGGATCGTCACTCGCGAACGCGGCAGGGCCTCTTCCAGGGCGTCGGCGGCGCGCTCGGCCACGCGGTGGGCGGCGACGAAGCTCAGATCCCGGTCCATGTCGAGGTGCAGTTCCAGGAACAGCTCGGCTCCCGAGCGCCGCGCCCGCAGGCCGTGGAAGCCGCGCACGCCCTGCTCCTCGAAGGCGAGCAGCGTGCACAGGATCCTCCGGTCCTCCTCCGGCTCCAGGCCACGGTCCATGAGAACGTGGAAGGCCTGGCGCAGGACCTGGACGCCGGTGGAGATGATCAGGAAGCCGATCCCGGCGCCGACCACGAAGTCCGGCCAGCGCTTGCCGCCGAGCAGCGCCGAGAGGAGGAGCCCGGCGGCGACGCTCAGGTGCATGAGGACATCGCTCGCGTAGTGGGCGCTGTCGGCGGCCAGGGCCGGGGAGCCGGTCTCGCGAGCGACCCGCCGCAGGCGCCTCACCCACCAGATCGTGACGCCGGTGCTCACGGCCATGGTGGCGACGCCGAGGCCCGGCAGCTCCAGGCGGGCTTCCGGGTCGCGGAAGCGGTCCCAGGACTCGAGGAGGAGACCGCCGCCGGCGCCCAGGATCAGGAGGGACTGGAAGAGGGCGGCGAGGCCCTCGGCCTTGCCGTGGCCCCAGGGGTGATCGGCGTCGGCCGGCTTCTCGGCGACGATCAGGGCCCAGAGGACCAGGAGGCTCGCGGCGACGTCGAGGAGGGAGTCGAGGGCCGAGCCGAGGACGCCGGAGGAGTCCGTCCAGAGCCAGGTGAGGGTCTTCAGGACGACCAGGAAGCCCGCCACCTTGACCGTCGTGCGGGCGGTCTCCGAGCGCAGGCTGGGCGAGGGATCCGGGTCCATGGGAAGGCGACCGGGCG
>JALUUN010000215.1 GCA_027021325.1 Planctomycetota bacterium | reverse complement strand
GGTGCCGGCTCCGGACCGCTGCCCGGCCTGCGCGGCGGCCCTGCCGGCCCGTCCGCCCGAGGAGCTTCCCGGGCTGCGCGAGGCTCCCGACCTCCGCCTCGGCGGCCGCCCCTGGGAGGCCTGGTGCACGGCTCCCCTCGAAACCTGGCGGAGCCTCCCGGAGGGCGCGCTGCGCCGCAGCCGGCGGACCCTGGACCACCTGCTCCGCACCGGCCTGGGGCACCTCGCGGCCGGCCGCCGCCTGGGCACCCTCTCCCTCGGCGAGGCGCGGCGGCTCGAGCTCGTGGCGCGCCTCGGGGCGGTGCGCCGGGACCAGCTGCTCCTCTTCGACGAGCCCGGCATGGGCCTCCACGGCGAGGAGCGAAGGGACCTGGCGGCCCTCCTGCAGGAGATCCGCGCCCAGGGCAACACCGTCCTCACCGCCGATCCGGCCCGGGAGTTCCTGGAGGCCGCCGACGCCTGGGTGCTCCTCGGTCCCGGCGGCGGGCCCGAGGGCGGCCGTCTGGTCGCCCGCGGCAGCCCCTCGCGCCTGCCCCGCCGGGCTCGTCCCGCGCCCCGGGAGGCGCGCCCGCCCGCCCCGGAGGCACGCCTCGTCTTCCAGGGCCTCGGCGCCCGCTTCCTGGACATCCCGCGCCTGGAACTTCCGCTCGGGCGCCTCGTCGCCCTGTGCGGTGTCTCGGGATCCGGCAAGACGACCCTCCTGGAGGAGGAACTCGTGCCGCGCCTGCGTGAAGGCCGCGGTTTCCGGGGCGCCGTCCCCGCGGGCGGAGTGCGGGTCCTCCTCGAGCGCGCCCTGGGGAGCGCCCGGCGGAGCAGCATCGCCACCCTGGCCGGCGTCTGGACCGAGCTCCGGGAGGCCTTCGCCGCCGGCGAGGAAGCGCGGATCCGCGGCCTCGGGCCTGGGGACTTCGTGGCCGCCCCCGGCCGCGGCGCCTGCCCGGACTGCCGGGGTTCGGGGGCCGGCCCTGCCGGCGAGGCCTGCTCCCGCTGCCGGGGCCTCGGCCTGCGCCCGGATCTCCTGGAGCTGCGCCTACGCGGCCGCTCCCTGGCGCTCTGGCTGACGACGCCCCTGGAGCGCCTGGAGAAGCGCCTGCCGGCCTCGGGGCGGATGCGCCGGGTGGTGCGCCATCTCCTGGATCTGGGCCTCGGGCCGCGGAGTCTCGGCGAGCGCGGCCGCCACCTCTCCCTCGGCGAGCGCGGCCGCATCGCCCTGGCCCGGGCCCTGGCCTCGGCGCGGTCCGGACGGCCGCTCCTCTTCCTCCTGGACGAACCCTGCCTCGGCCTGCCGGTGGAGGAGGCCGACCGGGTCGTCGGCCTCCTGCGGCGGCTGACGGAGGAGGGGCATTCCTTCTGGGTGGTGGAGCACCACGAGGTCCTGCTGCGCGGCGCCGACTGGCTGGTCGAGCTCGGTCCGGGCCCCGGTCCCCGGGGCGGGCGCCTGCTGCACGCCGGGCCGCCGGAGGCGGTCGTCGGCCGGGACACGCCGACGGGGCGCTGGCTGGCGGCGCCCTCCCGGAGCGGCGGCCGCCGGCGCCGGCGGCCGCGGCCCGCTCCCCTCCGGAGCGAGGTCCTGCCGGAGGACGGCCGGCGCGAGGGCCGGCGGCGCCTGGAGACCGAGCTCCTGCGCGAACTCGCCACCCGCAGCCCTCTGATCGCCGATCTCTGGAGTCCGGAGGACCTGGCTGCAGGCGCCGGCCTGGAGGAGGCCCTGCCGCCCACGGCCTGGCCGCTTCCGGCGCGCCCCGAGGCGCCCCTGGACCGGGTCCTGGGCCTCGCCGAGACCCTGGAGGCCCTTCTCGAGGAGGCCGGCGAGGACCGCTGCGCCCGCTGCGGCGGACCGGGCCCCTGGCGCGGCCTGGAGGAGGCCCTCCCGAGCCGGGAGGCCGACGGCGCCGCCTCGCACCTGGACGAGGCCTCTTCCTGGATCGTCACCTGTCCCTGGCGCCTGGAGGATCCCGAACGGGCGCCGGCGCTGCTGGCGGCGGCCGGCTTCCGGACCCTCCTGCGGCGCGGGGAACGCCTGCGCCTGGACCGGGCCGGCGGCCTCGAGGCGGAGGACGAGGTCTGGCTCGATCGCCTGCCCCCGGAGGAGCGCCTGGAGCCCGGGCGCCTGCGCGACCTCCAGCACCACGCCCGCCTCCTCGGGGCCGGGGAACTCCGCTTCCGCGTCCGCCCCGGGGACCGGCCCTGGGTCTTCCGCCCCGGAGCCTGCCGTGCCTGCGGCCAGGGAAGCCTGGAGGTTCCGGCGCCGGTCGAGCGCCGTCTCCGCGGCGAGAACCTCGGCGCCCTGCGGCGCCGCGGCCTGGGGAGCCTGCTGGCCTTCCTGGAGGAGACGGGGCCGGTCCCCGAGCGGCTGGCCGAGGCCGGCCGCCTGCTGGCGGGGACCTCCCTCCTCGGCCGGCCCCTGGAGACCCCGGCCGGGCGTCTGACCGCCCTGGAGGCCGGCCTGGCCCGCCGCGCCGGCCTGGTCCTGGTTCCCGTGCCGGGCGTCGTCCTCCTTCACGACCAGCCCCTGGCAGGCCTGCCGCCGCGGGCGGCCCGGGCCCTGGGCGAGGCCCTCCTGGAGCGGGGCCTCCACCGCTTCACGGATCCGGAGGGCTGGTTCGCGCCGGCGGCCCCGGCGCCGCCCCTGGATCCCGAGGCCGCCGCCGCCCTGCCGCGTGAGCCCTTCTCCCTGGACCTGGATCCCCGGGCCTGGGGCGAACCGCCGCCGGCGGGGGAGGAGCGGCGCCTGCGCGAGGCCCTGGGCATCGAGCCCCTCCTGCGCGAGCGTTTCCTGCGCACCGAGGAGGCGCGGCTCCGGGGCTGGACCGCCGCCGATCTCAGCCGCGGACCGGGCGGGCGCCTGTGCCCCCGCTGCCGCGGCCAGGGCGGTCTCCGGC
>JALUUN010000214.1 GCA_027021325.1 Planctomycetota bacterium | reverse complement strand
ACAAGAGCGAATTCTTGCGGATGGTCGGCAGCACGCGCTTTGCGACCAGTCGTACCCACGACAGCCGCTTCGCCACCGAGGGCGTCCTCTTCGAGCTCCGGGACGGTCATGTGGTCCTGGTCGGGACCGACGGCCGGCGTCTGGCCTGCATCCGCCGGCCGGCTCTGGAGGGAGCCGTGGACGCCCACCGGGCCGTGCTCCTGCCCCGGGTTCTCGACCAGCTCCTCCGCTTCGGTCAGGAGGAGGCCAGCGAGCGGCTCGAGGCCTTCCTCTTCGAGAACCAGGTGGGCTTCCGCCTGGGCCGCCTGGAGGCCTTCGGCCGCGTCCTGCAGGGTGAGTTCCCGAAGTACGACAACGTCATTCCGAAGAGCGGGCGCCATGTCGTGCGGGCGCGGCGCGAGCCCTTCTCCCAGAAGCTGCGCCTCGCCAGCCACCTTACGCAGGACGCCGCCGCCGTCGTGCGCCTCGAGGTCAGCCCGCGTGCCCTGGAGATCTCCGCCGAGCATGAGGGCCGGGGCCGCGCCGCCGGCAGTCTCGACGTGGATTACAGCGGCGAGGGGCTCACGGCCTCCTTCAACCCGGACTACCTGCTCGATGGTCTCAAGGCCGCCCATCTGGACGAGATCGAGATCCAGATGGAGGAGGCCACGCGGCCGGCGAAGTTCGTCCTGGGGGAGGACTACACCTACGTGGTGATGCCCCTGTCCAACTTCTAGGTCTTGAGCGCCGTCCCTCGCCGATCCCGGCCGGTGCGGGTCGGGGATCTCCTCGGATCCCTCCTCCGGCGTCAGGGCCTGAACCGGCCCGCGGAGCACCGTCTGGTCTTTGCGGCCTGGGAGGAGGTCGTGCCCGAGTCCATTCGCACGCGCACCCGCCCGCTCTCCTTTCGGGGAGGGCGCTTGGTGGTCCGCGTGGACAGTGCCGCTCTCTACGAGGAACTTCTCGGCTTCCGTTCCGGCGAGTTCCTGCGCATGCTGAACGGCTACCTCGGCCGGCACCGCGAAGGCGGCCTCGGGATCGCGGTCCGCGAGCTCGAATTCCGGCGCACCTGACCGGCGGCCCCGGCCGTCCCCTGGCATGAACGACAAGAAGCGCGACAACTACGACTCCGGTGCCATCCAGTACCTGAAGGATCTGGAGGGTGTCCGCCGGCGTCCGGCCATGTACATCGGCGACACCGCCGAAGGCGGCTTCCATCACCTCCTCTGGGAGATCGTGGACAACGCCGTGGACGAGGCCCTGGCGGGCTACGCCAGCAACGTCTGGGTCACTCTGAACGAAGACGGATCGGCAACGGTCCTGGACGACGGTCGCGGCATCCCCGTGGACCTGCACCCGGAGGAAGGTGTGCCCGCCGTGGAGCTGGTCCTGACCAAGCTGCACGCCGGCGGGAAGTTCGACAACAAGGCCTACGCGGTCTCCGGCGGCCTGCACGGGGTCGGCATCTCGGTCGTCAACGCCCTCAGTGAGTGGATGGAGGTGGAGGTCTTCAAGGAAGGCAAGGTGCATCACCTGTCTCTGTCGCGGGGTGCGAAGAAGACCGATCTCGCGGTGACCGGCCGGACCGACCGCCAGGGCACACGGGTCACCTTCAAGCCCGACCGCGAGATCTTCAGCACCGATCGCTTCGACTACGACCGGGTGCGGAACCGGCTGCGGGAGATGGCCTACCTCATGGGCACCAGCGGCCTGAGCATCCACCTCGAGGATCAGCGCGACGGCCGCCGGGAGCTCTTCCACTACCCGCAGGGCCTCGTCGCCTACATCCAGGACCTGACCGAGGGGAAGGAGCCCCTGAGCGAGGTCATCCACTTCGAGCGCGAGGTCGAGCACGAAGGGCGCGACTACGGGGTCGAGGTCGCCTTGCGTTACACCAACGACTGGAACGAGGGTGTTTTCTCCTTCGTCAACAACATCCGGACCGCCGAGGGTGGCACCCACCTGGCCGGCTTCCGCAGCGCCCTGACCCGGACCCTGAACGCCTGGCTGCGCCAGGCCGACCTTCTCAAGAAGAAGGACGAGACCCTGCCGACCGGGGATGACTACCGTGCCGGCCTCTACGCGGTGGTCTCGGTCAAGGTTCCCGACCCGCAGTTCGAGGGGCAGACCAAGGGCAAGCTCGGCAGCCGCGAGGTCGAGGGGATCGTGCAGACGGTCGTCAACGAGTGTCTCGGGGAGTTCGTCGAGCAGAATCCGCAGGTCGCACGGAACATCGTGCGCAAGGCGCTGCTCGCTCGCGACGCCCGGGACGCGGCGCGCAAGCAGCGAGACCTCGTGCGGCGCAAGGGAGCCCTGAGCTCCGGGAGCCTGCCCGGCAAGCTCGCCGACTGCCAGTCCCGCGACCGGGACGAGACCGAACTCTTCATCGTCGAGGGCGACAGCGCCGGGGGGACCGCCAAGAGCGGTCGCGACCGGCGCACCCAGGCAATCCTGCCCTTGCGCGGAAAGCTCATCAATGTCGAGAAGAACAGCGCCAACAAGGTCCTGGCCAACCAGGAGCTGCAGACCCTGATCCAGGCGATCGGTGCCGGCATCGGCGAGGACTTCGACCCCGAGAAGGCGCGCTACGGGAAGATCATCATCATGACCGACGCGGATGTAGACGGCTCCCACATCCGCACTCTGATCCTGACCTTCCTGTTCCGGCAGATGCGCGGTCTGATCGAGGCCGGCCGTGTCTTTGTCGCCTGTCCGCCGCTCTACCTGATCCGGCGCAAGGGCGAGAAGGAGGGCCGCTACCTGCAGAGCGAAGAGGAGCTGCGCCGTGCGCTTCTGGAGGCCGCCATGCAGAGCGTCGAGGTGCGCCTCGGTGCGGGCGAGGAGCCGGTACCCGCCGACCGCCTGCGCGGCGCCTTGGAGGCCATTGACCGCCTGGAGGCGGCACTCCAGAACTTCCGCGGCGAACGGCGCGGTCTGAGCGCCGGCGAGTTCCTGGAGAGTGCCGTGGAGGGCAAGGGACTGCCGCTGCATCTCGTCATCGAGACGGCGACGGCGAAGCGGCACCTGTTCTGGAGCGAGGAGGAGCACCAGGCCTTCCTGGCCGAACACTCCGACGCGGGCGTCTGGGAGGGGCCGAACAGCGCCGTCGGCCGGGAGGAGGCGGAGTTCCTCTCCTTCACCTTCCACGAGCGCGAGGAGGTCCAGGAGGCCCTGGCCGCCCTGGCTGAAGCCGGCTTCCCGGTCCGCCTAGAGGAGTGGCGCAAGGGGCTCGTTGCCGCCAGCGGCAAGGACGAACGCATCGTCACGAGCCCTCTGGAACTGGCCCGGGCCCTGCGCGAACTCGGGCAGAAGAGCGTCGAGGTGCAGCGCTACAAGGGCCTGGGCGAGATGAACGCCGAGCAGCTCTGGGAGTCCACGATGAATCCGCAGACGCGGAAGCTCACGCGGATCATGATCGAGGACGCCTTCGAGGCGGACCGCATCTTCTCCATGCTCATGGGCGACGAGACCGAGCCGCGCCGGCGCTACATCGAGGAGCACGCTCTCGAGGTCGTGAACCTCGACATCTAGCACGGCCCCGCCTCGGCCCGCTCAGGAAGCGAGGGTGTGAACCACCCAGGCCGCCAGCCAGCCGGTTGCGAACATGTAGGCGAAGGCGAAGGCCGGCCACTTCCAGCTGCGGGTCTCACGGCGCAGGACCGCGAGGGTCGACACGCACTGCAGGCTGTAGGCGAACCAAGCGAGAAGGGCCAGGGCGCTCGGAAAGGCCAGGCGGGGCCGGCCGGTCCGGGGATCGGGAGCGCGCAGGATCTCGCCCAGCCCCTGGAGATCCTCCTCGTCTCCTTCCCAGGCATAGACCTGGGCCAGGGTGCTGACCATGACCTCACGGGCGGCCTGGCTGGCGATCAGGCCGACGTTGATCCGCCAGTCGAAGCCCAGGGGCTCGAAGACCGGTTCCACGGCCTTCCCCAGCCGGGCGGCGTAGCTGTGCTCCAGGACCTCGCGCCGGTGCTCGGCTTCGCTCTGGCCGGGGGAGCGTTCGATCCCGGGGAAGGTCAGAAGCGCCCAGAGCAGCACGGAGGCGCCGAGGATGATGGTCCCGGCGCGGCGCAGGAACATCCAGAGCCGGTCCCAGACCTGGAGGGCGATGACCCGGAGCCGCGGCATGCGGTAGGGGGGCAGCTCCAGGTAGAAGGGGAGCGTCGCGCCGCGCAGAAGACCGCGCTTGAAGAGGGCAGCGAAGAGGACGGCGGTGAGACCGCCGGCCAGGTAGAGGCCGAGGAGGGTCAGGCCCTGCCAGGTGAAGGGGCCGAAGACACGCTCGTCGGGGATGAAGGCAGCGATGAGCAGGGCGTAGACCGGCAGGCGCGCCGAGCAGGTGGCGAAGGGCGCCACCAGCAGGGTCGCCAGGCGGTCCCGCGGAGACGGGATGGTCCGGGTGGCGAGGATGCCGGGGACGGCGCAGGCGTAGCTGGAGAGCAAGGCGACGAAGCAGCGGCCCTCGAGACCGATCCAGCCGAACAGGCGGTCCACGACGAAGGCGGCCCGTGCCATGTAGCCGCAGGCCTCCAGGAACAGGATGACCGTGAAGAGAAGAGCGATCTGCGGCAGGAAGACGACGACCGCACCGACGCCGCGCAGGATGCCGTCGGCCAGGAGGCGCGTCAGCAGGCTGTCGGGGAAGGTCGCCAGGGTCCAGTCGGCGGCGCCTTCGAGAGCGCCGGCGAAGAGGTCCATCACCGGTCCGGCCCAGGAAAAGATCGCCTGGAAGAAGGCGGCGACGAAGACCAGGAACACCAGGGGGCCGGCGACCGGGTGCAGGAGCAGCGCGTCCAGGCGCCGGGTCCAAGGGTGGGGGCCGGGCCGGCGCCGCCGGCAGCGGGCGAGGATGGCGTCCGCCCAGGCGAAGCGGGCTTCGGGGGTGTCCGGCGGCAGGAGTTCCGGGCGTGTCCAGCTCTTCCACTCCGCGAGGCGCTGGCGCAGGTCGTCGATCCCGAGGCCGCGGTGGCCGACAACCGGGACCACCGGCACCCGGAGTTCTGCCTGGAGGCGGGCCAGATCGAGTTCGCCGCCCCGGGCCTTGAGCTCGTCCACCATGGTCAGGACCAGGCAGGCGCGGTGGCCCAGGGCCAGGACCTCGGCGAGCAAGGCGAGGGAGCGTTCCAGCGTGGTGGAATCGGCCACCACCAGCACCGCGTCGGGTCGGCGGCCGTACTCGCCCTGGAGGGCGGCGACGGCGACGCGCTCGTCCTCGGCCAGGGCGTGGAGGCTGTAGGACCCCGGGAGGTCCAGGAGCTCCACCTCCCCGCCCGGCGTGCGGGCCGGGCCCTCGCGCCGCTCCACGGTCACCCCGGGGTAGTTGCCGGTGCGGGCGCGGTGGCCGGTAAGGGCGTTGAAGAGGGTGGTCTTGCCGGAGTTCGGGCTGCCGACCAGGGCGAAGAGGGGCCGGCCCCCGCGATCCGCGGGCCGGGCGGCGTCCCGGGGACGCTCCGCGGGGGCGGCGCAGCTCTTCAAGCCTCGGCGGGGCTGAGGCGGCGGATCCGGATGCGGCGGGCCTCCGGGCGCCGCAGGCACAGGCGAAAACCGCGCAGTTCGAAGACCAGGGGCTCGCCGAGGGGCGCCCGGCGCAGGTAGCGGACCTCGGTGCCCGGCACGAAGCCCAGGGCCCGCAACCGCTCGGCGGTGGCGCCGTTCCCCTCGATGTCGCGGACCACCCCCGCGGCCCCCGGCCCGGCCCGGGCCAGGTCGGCGAGGTGCCCTTCGGAGCCCGGGGCCCCGCCCGCAGGGTGGTTGTTGCGACTGAGTCTCATTTGACGTCCCCGCATGATAAGCCACGGGTGCGCGGAGCGGAAGGCGGAATCCTTCCTCGGCTCCTGGTGGCGGCCGGCTGCAGGGCCCGGCGGGCGGACCTAGGATGATCCCTCCATGAGCGACGTCGAGCGGTCCAAGGAGGCGGCGGGACGGGCGGCGGCGGCGGAGGTCGCCGACGGCATGGTCCTCGGCCTGGGCACCGGCAGCACCGTGGCGCCCTTCCTGGAGGCCGTGGCGGACCGCATCCGGGAGGAGGGCCTGAGTCTCCGCGGTGTCCCCACCAGCGAAGAGACCGCCGTCCGGGCGCGGCAGCTCGGGATTCCACTCACGGACCTGGACACCGATCCGGTCCTGGACCTGGCGGTGGACGGTGCCGACGAAGTGGACCCGGCCCTGCGCCTAGTCAAGGGCGGCGGCGGCGCTCTCCTCCGGGAGAAGATCGTCGCCGGCGCAGCGCGCCGGGTGGTCATCGTCGTCGGCCAGGGCAAGCGGGTGGAGGTTCTCGGGAGGTCCTTCCTCCTGCCCGTGGAGATCCTGCCTTTCGGCGCCACGGTCACCATGCGCAAGGTGTCGGCTCTCGGCTGTCAGCCCTTCCTGCGGACCCGGGGGGAAGAGCCGGCCGCCCGGCCCTTCGCCACGGACAACGGCAACTGGATCCTGGACTGCCGCTTCCCGGAGGGCATCGCCGACCCCGAGGATCTGCACGGACGCCTGCTCGCGATCCCCGGTGTCCTGGAGGCCGGGCTGTTCCTCGGGCTGTGCCAGACCTTGATCGAAGGCCGGCCCGACGGCACGGTGGAAGTGATCCAACGGGACGAAGCATGAGCGACCTCCGCGAGCTCTACGAACTGGACGCCGAGGCCCTCGAGGAGCGGCTCCTCGAGCATGTCGGACGCGACACCTGGCCGCCGGTGCACGAGGCCGTCGCCCTCAGCCGGCGCATCCACGAGGGACAGGAGCGCAAGGACACGACGGACTATGTCCGCCATCCGCTGCGCACGGCCCTCATCCTCGTGGAACTGGCCGGCGTCCAGGACCCGACGGCCTTGTGTGCCGCCCTCCTCCACGACGCCCTCGAGGACACCGCCCTCTCGGCCGAGGAGATCGAGGAGACCTTCGGCGTGCGCACGGCCGATCTCGTGCGGGCCCTGACCCTGCCGCGGCCGAAGGACGGCCAGACCTGGCACGAGGTCTGCATGGCCCACTTCGATAAGCTCGCCTGGGCGCCGCGGGACGCCCAGATCGTGCGCAGCGCCGACCGCCTGGACAACCTGCACACCCTCGAGGACTCCGGAATGGAGGAGGAGCGGCGGCGCGAGTATCTGGAGGAGACCGAGAAGGGCCTCCTGGAGCTGACGCTCGCCTGCAACACGCCCCTCTACCATGCTCTGCGCGAGCGCCTCGAGGCCCTGCGCACCTGAGGGCGGGCCTACAAGCGCCGCCCCAGGACGCGGGCCAGCTCCGGCGAGGGCAGGCGGCGCAGGAGCGGGGCCTCGGGGACGTGCACGCGGAAGGGGGCGAAGCCCTGGAGCCCGAACTCCCGGCGCAGATCGAGGCCGCTTCGGGCCGGATCGGTGCTGACGACGATCTTGCGCCGGCCGCCGCGGCCGCGGGCGAGGACGACGACGAAATCGGCCTCCTGTTGCAGGGGCAGCATGAGGGCGGTCAGGTCCAGGCGGAGGTCGCCGGGCAGGGGACGCAGGTCCACGAGGCAGGCCCTCTCCGCGCCGGGGAGGTCCTCCAGGAGCCGGGCGTAGCGGCCGCGCACCTCGCCGGTGGCCCGGAGCACCCGCTCGTGGACGCCGACCGCCCGGTCGATGCGCTCCCGGAGCTCCGGCGGCTCGTCCCGGCCCCGCCCCTCGTGGAGGACCGAGGCGATCAGGGCCCGCCGCAGGCCGTCCTTGTGAGGGAGACCGCGCAGGGCCCGATCCAGGCGCGCGCCGCGGGGACTGAGGGGGCCGCTGCGCGTGTCGGCGGCGATGGAGTCGGGGTCCAGCCAGGCCGGGACCGGAAGCTCCTGCTCGAGGAGCAGCCAGCGGGCGGCGGCCAGGACCCCGTCCAGGTCGCCGTGGGCGATGAGGGTCCGGGCGGGGCCCAGGCCCTGGACGCGCTCGGGGGTGACCAGCGGCGGGCAGGCCGGCGCCTCGGCGCGGGGCACGAGGACGAAACGCGGGTCGCCGGCCACGGCCGCCCAGGCCTCGTGGTCGTGGTGGTCGATCCAGGCCGCCAGCCGCTCGCCCAGGTCTCCGGCCCAGGCGAGGACCGCCTCCGCTCCTTCGGCGGGGAAGGCGAGGTCGAGGACTGCGATCCGGCCGTCGGCGGGGCGCACCGCCGGCGGCCGGCCGGGGCGCTCGAAGCGGACCCGGCGCGCCTGCGCCTCGGGGGCGGCGGAGGGGGCGGGAAGGGGCGTCACGGCGGCCTCGACGGTACCCTGGGGCCCTGCCGGCGGCCTCTTCCTCCCTCGCCGTCCGGCCATCCGCAGCTGCTGCCGCCCCCCCCGAGCCATGAAGCCTCATCTCGACCGCATCGCCGAACTCGAGCGCCGCCTGCAGCAGATCAAGGAGAGTCTTTGACTACTTCCAGAAGCGGAAGATCCAGGACGAGCTCGAAGGGGCCATGGCCGAAGGCGGCTTCTGGGACGACCAGGAGTCGGCCCAGGAGACCATCCAGCGCCTGAAGCTGGCGCGGGCCGTGGTCGAGCCGGTGGAGGCTGCCTCCGCCGCGCTGGCCGACGCCCAGGCCCTGGCTGAGCTCGCCGAGGAGAGCGGCGAGGCCTCGGAGCATGAGGCCGAGGTCGCCGAACTCGTGGACGCGGCCGCGCGCAGGGTCGCCGACCTCGAGTTCCAGGTCATGCTCGGTGGTGAGAACGACCATCGGGATTGCTACCTGACCATCCAGGCCGGCGCCGGCGGGACGGACGCCTGCGACTTCGCTGCCATGCTCTTGCGCATGTACCAGCGCTGGTGCCAGCGCAAGGGCTTCGACACCGAGCTTCTCGAGGTCCTGGAGGCCGAAGAGGACGGCATCCGCCACGCGACCCTGGAGGTCCAGGGCCCCTATGCCTACGGCTACCTCAAGGCCGAGCGCGGCGTGCACCGCCTGGTGCGCATCTCCCCCTACGACGCCAACGCACGCCGCCAGACCGCCTTCGCCGCCGTCGAGGTCATGCCGGTCTTCGACGAGGCTGCGCCGATCGAGATCCGCGACGAGGAACTGCGCGTGGACACCTACCGCGCCAGCGGCGCCGGCGGCCAGCACGTGAACAAGACCGAGTCGGCGGTGCGCATCACGCACCTGCCCACGGGGATCGTCGTCCAGTGCCAGAACGAGCGCAGCCAGCACAAGAACCGGGCCACCGCCATGCGCATGCTCATGGCGAAGCTCTACGAACTGCGCGAACGCGAGCGGGACGAGGAGCTCAAGAAGATGTACGGCGACAAGGGTGAGATCGCCTGGGGCTCGCAGATGCGCTCCTACGTCCTGAATCCCTACCAGATGGTCAAGGACCACCGCACCGGCCACGAGACCGGCAACACCCAGGCCGTCTTCGACGGCGACCTGGACGCCTTCATGGAGGAGTACCTGCGCTCCCGATCCGCCCATGCCTGAGACCGCCGCCCAGACCATGCCCGAGACCCTCCCGGACCGGATGCCCGTGCGCCGGGCCCTGCTCAGCGTCTTCTCCAAGGAGGGGATCGTGGACTTCGCCCGCGAGCTCGCCGCCCTCGGGGCCGAGATCCTCTCCACCGGCGGCACCCTGCGTGCCCTGCGCGAGGCCGGGATCGAGGCCCGGGAGGTCTCGGAGCACACCGGCTTCCCGGAGATGCTGGACGGCCGGGTGAAGACCCTGCACCCGAAGATCCACGGCGGCCTCCTGGGGCGGCGCGATCTGCCGAGCCACCGCGAAGCCATGGCCGAGCACGGGATCGAGCCCATCGACCTGGTCTGCGTCCACCTCTATCCCTTCGAGGAGACCGTCGCCGATCCCTCGAGCAGCCGCCAGGACATCGTCGAGAAGATCGACATCGGCGGCCCTTCCATGCTGCGGTCGGCGGCGAAGAACCACGACGCGGTGACCGTCCTCTGCGACCCCGCCGACTACGGGACGGTTCTTGAGGAACTCCGCGAGGGCGGCGTGACCCGCGCCACGCGCCGGCGCCTGGCCGGCAGGGCCTTCGCCCGCACCGCCGCCTACGACGCCGCCATCGCCGCCTGGTTCGCGTCCGAGGGCGAGGGCACCGGGGAGGACATCCTGCCCGTGCGCCTGACCCTGGCCCTGGAGCGCCAGACGGTCCTGCGCTACGGCGAGAACCCGCACCAGCGCGCGGCCCTCTACCGCCTGGGCGGCGCCCGCGGGGGCGGACTCGGCGCAGCGCGGGTCCGCGAGGGCGGCAAGGAACTCTCCTACAACAACTACCTGGACCTCGACGGGGCGGTGGGCGCGGTCGCCGACCTGCCCGCCCCGGCAGCGGTCGTGGTCAAGCACACCAACCCCTGCGGTGCGGCGGTGGGGCCGGACGCCGCCGGGGCCCTGGAGCGGGCCTGGGAGGGCGACCCCCTGAGCGCCTTCGGCTCGGTCATCGCCCTGAACGTCCCCGTGGACGCCGCCTGTGCGGAGTTCCTCACCGGCGGCGGCCGCTTCGTCGAGGCGGTGGCCGCTCCGGCCTTCGAGGCAGAGGCCGTGGAGATCCTGCGCACCCGCCCGAAGTGGGGAAAGAGTGTGCGCCTGGTCGAGATCCCGGACCTCCGGGAGGCCGGCCGCGGCCTGGAGCTGCGCCGCATCCAGGGCGGGATCCTGGCCATGGAGCCGGACCGGGCGACGGCCTTCCAGGAGGACCTGCAGGTCCAGGGCGAGGTGCCGCTCCCCGAAGGCCGGGAGCAGGACCTGCGCCTGGCCCAGACCCTGGTCAAGCATCTGAAGTCGAACGCCGTCTGCCTGGTACGGGACGGCATGCTGGTGGGAGCGGGCGCCGGCCAGATGAGCCGCGTGGATTCCGCCCGCATCGCCGTGGAGAAGGCCGGCGAGCGCGCCCGCGGCGCGGTGGCGGGAAGCGACGCCTTCTTCCCCTTCCCCGACGGCGTCCTGGTCCTGGCCGCGGCCGGGGTCGTCGCCGTGGCCCAGCCCGGCGGCTCGAGGCGCGACGAGGAGGTCACCCGGGCGGCCGCGGCCCAGGGCGTCTGCATGGTGCACACGGGCCGGCGCCACTTCCGTCACTGAGTTACCGGAGCCTGCACCGCGGCGGCTGGGAACACCTGCGGCCTGCGGCTAGACTGCGGGCGTGGCTCTGGCCGACCTGAAGTGCGAACTCTCCTGGTCCGCGAGCCGCGCTCGGGAGTTCGAGCGCTGCAAGCGCGAGTACTGGTACGCCCGCTACCGCTCCTGGGGCTGGTGGAAGGAGGACCCGCCGGCGGAGCGCTACACGGCCATGGTCCACAAGAATCTCACCAGCCTTGCGGCCCTGGCCGGAAGCTGCGTCCACGAGGCCGTGGCGACCTGGCTCCGGCGCCGTGCCGAGGGCTACCGCATGGACGCCCAGGAGCTCTTCGAAGAGGCACGGGAACGCTTCCGCCAGGGCTGGCGCCAGAGCCAGGGCGGCGACTGGAAGGCGCGGCCGAACAAGAGGGTGCACCTGGAGGAGCATCACTACGGCTTGCCCCTGGGCGAGGCCGAGACCGGGGCCGCCCGCGCCACCCTGGAGAAGAGCGCGCGCAACTTCGTCGGCCTGCCGCAGCTGGCGCCGGTCCGCGACGGGGATCCGGAGAGCTGGCTTGCCGTGGAGGCCATGGACACCTATGTATTTCTCGGCACCAGGATCTACGCGGTGCCGGACTTCGCCTGCCGGGAGGACGGGCGCATCCACATCTACGACTGGAAGACCGGCCGGCCTCGGGAGGAGGACCGCTTCCAGCTCCTGACCTACGCCCTCTACGCCTGCGAGAAGTGGTCGGCGGATCCGGAGGCCATCCACCTGCATGCGGCCTACCTGCGCGAGGGCCGGGTCCAGTCCTTCCCGGTGGAGATCGACGAGCTGAGCGCCGCCCAGGACCGCATGTCGGAGAGCGTGCGCGCCATGATGGAGGTCCACTACGATCCCGACGCGGACGTCTTCGTCGAGGAGCACTGGCCGGCGGACGGCGCACCCGCCGCCTGCCCGCGCTGCCGTTTCCGGGGCATCTGCCCGGCCGCGTCTGCGGCGGACTGATCCTCCCCGCCGCTCAGCCCCGGGCGGATGCCAGGAGCTCGTGCAGGATGCCGGCCAGGCGGTGGTACTGCTCCGGCCGGTTGTAGGCCTGGGCGCTGATGCGGAGCAGCCGCCGCGGCGCTGCCGGCCAGGGGATCACCGGCACCTGGATGCGGTGCTCCTCGCGCAGGAGGTCCTGGAGGGGATCGTCGTACAGAGCGCCTGCCGGCCCTTCTCTCGGCCGGCCGTCGGGGAGGGGCACCGAGGCGAGGCTTCCGATCATGGACTCGGGCGCCGGCGGCGTGAGCCCGAGGGCTTCGCAGAGGACGGCCCTCCCTTCCAGAACCAGCTCCCGGTTGCGGCGCCGGAGCTCTTCCCAGCCCCCGGGAAAGAGCCCGCCCATCACCTCGAGAGCGCGGGGGACGCAGAGCCAGGGCGTCGGGTCCTCCGTTCCGGTCCAGTCGAACTCGTCATGGAAGCGGCTGCGGCCGGCTCTCCGGGTGTTGGCCCCGTGGCTGATGGAGGTCGGGCGGATGCGCTCCTGCCAGTCCGGCCGCACGTAGAGAAGCGCCGCGCCCTTGGGGGCGCAGATCCACTTGTGGGCGTTGCCGGTGTAGAAGGCGGCGCCCAGGTCCTCGAGGGCCAGGGGCCGCATTCCCGGTCCGTGGGCGCCGTCCACCAGGGTCTCGACGCCGCGCTCGCGCAGGGCCTGGACGAGTTCGGCCAGAGGAAGGACCAGGCCGGTCTGGCTGGTCACGTGGTCCACCAGGGCGAGGCGGGTGCGCGGCGTCACCGACCCGAGGAAGGCCTCGAGGACCTGGCCGGGGTCCTGCAGCGGGAAGGGGAGGGAGACCGTCACGACCCTCGCCCCCGCGCGGCCGGCGACGAAGTCCAGGGCGTTGCGGCTGGCGTTGTACTCGTGGTCGCTGACCAGGACTTCGTCCTCCGGCCCGAGCTCGAGGGAGCGCAGGACGGCATTGACGCCGGCGGTGGCGTTGCGCAC
>JALUUN010000213.1 GCA_027021325.1 Planctomycetota bacterium | reverse complement strand
TCGAGGGCGGCGCCTCCTCCCTCCGGAGCGAGCCGGCGCGCTTCCGCGGCCACGGCCGGGAGCAGGTCCTCCTCGGGCACCACGGCCCAGCCGGCGGCGGGTACGGGAGGCGTTCGCCGCCCGTCGCGCAGGAGCACCGGCCGCGCCCGGCCCAGGCGGTTGACCACGAGGCGCGCTCCGGGAGCGGCGGGGACGCGGCTCTCGAGGAGTGCACGGGCGCGGTGCTCCAGGCGGCGGGCACGGCGGCAGGAGGCTTCCAGGAGGTCCCGCCCGTGCTCGCCGCAGAGGCCCTCGCACTCGTGGTTGTCGTGGTGCTGGCCCGTGAGCAGATCCCGCCAGCTCTGCTCGAACTCCCAGGAGGGCCAGACGTCCCAGGAGGGATAGGGCCGGCCCAGATGGCCGCAGGCCGCGTGCAGGGTCTCGGCCCGGAGCAGGGCCGCCTCGGCCCGGGCCGAAAGCCGAGGCACGCGGTCGCCGTTCTTGCCGGCGGTCATGCCGTGCCAGAAGTCGTCGGCGCGGTAGCGGCGCACGGGAGGATCCGCGCCGCGCAGGGCCTCGACCCAGCCGGCCAGGGTCGCGGAGCGGAAGGAGAAGCGCGGATCTTCCTGGAGTTCGCGCAGGCGCGGCTCGAGGATCTCGGAGCGGCACATCCAGTCGGGGGAGGGCAGGAGCTCCACCCACTGCTGGATGCCGGCGGGCTCTTCCCCCTCGCCGAGGGTGTCGAGACGGCCGTCGAAGTCCTCCGGCCACTGGTGGAGGCACAGGGCGTTGCGGGTGGCGCAGGGAAGGCGGGTGCCGTCGGGGGCCTCCCAGAGGACGACCGGTGCCTCCTCTTCCGGCACCTCGGGCGTGTGCCAGGTCCACTGGAAGAAGAGGGAGGCCCGTTCGAAGCCGCAGGCGGCGAGGATCTGGGGGAGCTGGGGGAAGGCGTCGAACTCCTCCTCCCAGAAGCTGCGCGGCCGCACCCCGAACAGGCGCAGGACGCAGCGCACTCCTTCGACGCACTGCCGGAGGTTGGATTCCTCGCCCTGGAACACCCCGTAGGGCTGACCCCAGGTGCCCGAGGTGATTTCGATCCTGCCCTCGCGCACGGCCTTCCGCAGGCTCTCGAAGGCTTCCGGATGGCGGGCGGCGAGGTTCTCGTAGCCCGGGCCGTCGAAGTCGAGGCAACCCTTCAGTCCCAGACGCTCCTGCAGGCGCAGCTGGTCCGCCAGGCTCCCGGGAAGGACGCCCTCGCCCCACAGCCAGGTCATGTCCACCCAGTGCATGTGGTTGCAGAAGGTGAACCAGAGGGGCCGCGGCTTCACTCGGCTTCCCCGGGGGACTCGGGCTCCTCGAGAAGCAGGGCCAGGCGCGCCAGGGCCCGGTGCAGGAGGATCCGGCAGGCGCCCTCGCTCCGGTCCAGGAGGGGCGCGATCTCGGCGTAGGGGCGGTCCAGGAAACGGGACAGGAGGATGACGCTGCGGTAGTCCTCGGGAAGCTCCTGCAGGGCCCGGTCCACCCTTTCCAGTTCCTCCCGGCCGCTGGCGATGCGGCTCGGGGAGGCCGCGTCCACGCCGCCGGCGGGAAGCCCGGCCTCGTCCGGGGCCACGGCCGCGTCCCGGGCGGCGTCGCGGCGCTGGGCCCGCCAGTAGCGGCCCCGGTCCACGACCTTGCGGTCGGCGGTGCGGAACAGCCAGCGTACGAAACCGGACTCGCCGCCGTGCTGGAAGCGGCTGAGGTTCTGGAGGACCTCCCGCACCGTGGACTGCACCAGGTCCGAGGGGTGGTCCCGGCCTGCGAGCAGCCGGCCGCTGCGGCGCCGGACGTAGGCCTCCAGGGCGCCCAGATGGCGGGCCAGGAGTTCCTCCAGGGCGGCGCGGTCCAGCGCCGGTTCCTGCGGGGCTCCAGGATCGTGGTCTCCGGCGGGGGAATCCAAGGGCGGGGGGAAACGGAGCGGCCCGGAATCCGCTGGATGGCAAGATAGCAGGGACCCTCTCCGGGCCCGCGGCGCACCATGGCTTCCTCCTCCCAGGATCCGCCTTCGGATTCCTCCCTGCCCGAGGATCTCCTGGCTCGCGCCCTGGCCTGCCTGGAGGAGGAAGGGGAAGAAGGCTGGCGCCGCACCCTGGCGGAGACCCCGGAGCTGGCGCCGCGCCTGGAGCGGGCGCGCCGCCGGCTGGCCGGCCTCGGCCTCCTGCCCGAGCCGGCCGCCCCTCCGCCGGTCGAGGCGATCGGCCCCTGGCTCCTGGAGGAGCGCCTCGGCGCCGGCGGCATGGGCATCGTCTACCGGGCACGGGACCGGCGCGACCCGGGCCGGCCGCCGGTGGCCCTGAAGATCGTCCGTCCCGAGATCCTCTGGTTCGGAGGGGCGCGGCGGCGCTTCCGCCGCGAGGTCGAGGCCGTCTCCGCCCTGCGGCACCCGGGAATCCTGCGGATCCTGGAGGCCGGCGAGGAGAAGGGTCTGCCCTGGTTTGCCTCGGAGTTCGTTGCCGGCTGCAACCTCGCCGAAGTCCTTTCCGATCTCGAGGCCCGGGACCCGGCCGGCCTGCGCGGCGGGGATGCCTTCGAAACGGTCTGCCGCCATGCCCGCCGGCGCGATCCGGATCGCTGCCTGCCCGGCGCGCCTCCGGTCCTGTTCGCGGGGGGCTGGCGCGACTTCGTCCTGCGCACCGGCCTCGAGCTGGCGCGCGCCCTGGCCTATGCCCACGGCGCCGGCGTTCTCCACCGCGACCTCAAGCCGAGCAACGTTCTCCTCGACCCCGAGGGCCGGGTCGTCCTCGCCGACTTCGGCCTCGCCCGCGCCCAGGACACGAGCCGCCTGACCCGCAGCGGGAGCGCCCCGGGCAGCCTTCCGTGGATGGCACCGGAGCTGATCCTGGGGCGGGAACCGGAGGCGCGGACCGATCTCTACGCCC
>JALUUN010000212.1 GCA_027021325.1 Planctomycetota bacterium | reverse complement strand
CGGTTTCGAGGAAGCGGTCGCCGGTGTGCCGCGGGTCCAGGCGGTCTTCGGGCCGAAGCAGATCGAGGCCGATATGGCGGTCCTGCCCTCCGTGGTGCGGCGTCTCGTCGAGGGCCTGGTCTTCGCCGCCAGCGGACGCCTGGACGAGAGCCGGACCGTCGCCCGCTGGACGGTCCGCTTCTTCACCGTGGATTCGCGGTCCGCCTTCGAGACCGTGGCCCGGGTGCGCGAGCGGATCCAGGCCTGGGGCCGCGAGCGCGGCTATGAGGTCGAGATCGCCGGCACGCTGCCGCTCCTCTTCGACATCCAGGAACGTCTGATCGGGACCCTGGCCCAGTCTCTCGGCCTGACGGTCGTGGCCACGGCGCTCCTGTTCCTCCTCGTTGTCCGCCGCACCGGCGAACTGCTGTCCTGCCTGGCCGCGAACCTGTTCCCTGTGGCCGTGGCTCTCCTGGCCCTGGCCTGGTTCGGCTGGCCCCTGGACTCGGCGACGGTCATGGTGGCGGCGGTGGTCCTGGGCCTGGCCGTGGACAACACCTTCCATCTCCTGCACACCGCCCACCTGGAGGAGCGCCGTGGCCTGCGCGGTGTCCTGCGGGCCTGGCAGCGGGTCGGGGAGGCGGCGGCGGTGAGCAGCCTGGCCCTGTGCGCCGGCTTCAGCGTCCTGGTCTTGAGCGGCTTCGTCCCGACCCAGCGCTTCGGAGCCTTGACCGCGGCCGGAGCCCTGGCCGCCCTGGTCTCGAACCTCCTGGTCCTGCCGGCTCTCCTGAGCTGGACCTTCCGGCGCCGCCTCTCAGGCCGGTAGCCAGCGGCCCCCGGAGAAGGTCTCCAGGCTCCCGTCCCGCAGGCGGGCAGGGATGCCGGCAGCCAGGAACAGGAGCTGGCGCAGGCGCATGCCTTCTTCGTCGGTGCCGAAGCCCAGATCCCGGGCCAGACGCAGCAGACGGCCGGAGGTCCAGGGCTCCTCCTCGGCGTCCGTGTCCGCCTCGCTGGAGCCGCGGCGCAGCTCCGCGAGCCAGACCGCGAGCTCCGTGGCCCGGCCGAGGTCGCGGGCCCCGCCCTCCTGCAGGAGGCCTTCGAGAAGGGCGCGCCCCTCCTCCAGGCCGAGATTCGAGACGGTCTCCACCGGCAGGCTCCGGATCCACTCGACCAGGGCGTCGTACACTTCGGCGCCGAGGGCGTGACGGCAGAGGAGCGCCGGCAGGAAGGGCGGATCCAGGCGGTGCAGGGAGACCAGGCGCCGCAGGCGTTCGGCGGCCTGGGCGTCGCCCAGGATGGCTTCGGCCTCGGCTTCGGGGAGGAGGGCCAGGGCCTCGGCGAAACGGTCGTCGGCCGGCGGGAGTTCGGGGAACAGGCGCCGCAGGAAGGCGCGCTCCTCCTGGAGCATCCCCCGGGCGTGGAGGACGCAGGCGGGGTGGCCGAAGTCGGTGTCGATCCAGACGCCGCCGCTCTGGCGCACGGCTTCCTCGTAGAGCTTCCGTTCCTCGCCCGGCAGGAGGTAGTCGCGGCGCGGCGCATAGACCAGGAGCGGCCGCTTCAGGGCGGCGAAGGTCTCGACCACGTCCACGTCCACCGCCTCCCGGATCAGGGGCGTCGCCAGGCGCGCCAGGGACTCGGGGACATGCTGCCGGGCCCAGTGCTTGACCACGGTCTCGGCCCGGACCGGGGCGATGAGGATCACGCCGGCCGGCTCGGCGCCTCCCTCGAGGAGGGTGGCGGCGGCCAGGGTCCCGAGGCTGGCGGCGCGCAGGACGATGCGCTCCGGCCGGCCCTCGGTCTCCTCGAGGGCACGTTCCCAGAGGGCCCGGGCGTCGCGCTCCAGGTGCCGCGGGGAACGCTTGCCGCCGCTGGCGCCGACGCCCTCGTAGTCGGCGGCGACGGAGCTGAGACCCAGGTCCCGGAGCCGCCAGAGGCCGGGGTAGCCCTCGAGGCCCCGGGCCCCCCAGGTGATGGAGCCCTCGGACTCCAGGAGGTGCAGGACCACGGGGGCTCCCTCCTCGGCCGGGACCAGGACACCTTCCAGGAAGACGTCCTTCTCGCCCTCCACCGGCAGGCGGAGCCGCCGGCTGCCCGGCGGGAAGCGCCGCAGGTCCAGTTTCGGCAGGCCGGCTTCCAGGACCGCGGGCGGCACCACCGCACCGGTGGCGGCCAGGAACAGGTGCAACGGTCGCGGGCGGGGCAAGCCGGTGGGATCAGGTGCTGTGCAGGGCGGCCGGACCGGCGGCGCGCTCCAGGCGCTGCTCCCGGTCGCGGGCGAAGCGCCTCAGCCCCTCCAGGATGTGTTCCGGATCCAACTGCGCCTCGCGGACGATCTCCTCGACGCTTCCGCCGCTGCGCCAGCGGTCGTCCCAGTCGGAGCCCATGGCGTACTCGAAGGCCACCTGGTGGGCGATCCAGGGCCCCATGAGGCGGCGTGCGCCGTTGGTGATCACGGTGCTGTCGAACCAGTCCTCCGGCCGGACCAGTTCGTTGCGCCAGCTCTCGGGCTGGAGCATGAAGAGTTCGTGGCTCAGGGCCGAGATGATCTTCAGGTTGGGGCCGTCGCCGTCGAAGGCCCCGCTCTTCAGGAGTTCGACGATCGAGGCCGTGGCCGAGGTGCCGCGCACGAAGACGCAACCCTGGGGCGGGCGCGAGGGGTCGTAGTCGCGCAGGAGGTAGGCGCCGCGGGCCGCTTCGCGGCAGGGCGCGATGCCCAGGGACTCGCGGTCCGGAACCTCGACCGGTGGCCGCGTCAGGTGCAGGGCGACGATGGGCGGCCCGGCACCGAGGGCTGCAGCCAGGGCCGGGGCGACATCGTTCGGCTCCCAGGGGTGGAGGTCGATGACCTGGCCCTTGGGGAAGAGCTGGGTGACGCCGGGGGCGAAGATCCCGAAGTGGGTGCGGGAGTCCTCGGCGGTCTCC
>JALUUN010000211.1 GCA_027021325.1 Planctomycetota bacterium | reverse complement strand
CCGAGGCGCAGGAGCTTCCGCCGCTCGCCCTGGAGACCGGCCCGGCCTCCTTCTTCCTGGACGGCCCCTGGGAACTCCGCGGCCCGGGGGTGCGCGGCGGCCGGGCGCTCGTCCGCCCCGGTTCCCTGGCGGCGAACGCCGGCGCCAACGCCTTCTTCGGCCGGGCCGAGGCGCGGGCGCGGATCCGCCTGCCCGGCGCCTGGAGCGGCCCGGTGCTCCTGCGTGCCGAGGCCCTGGGCGACGGCTGGCGCCTGTTCCTGGACGGGGTCGAGGTCCACGTGCACGGCCGTCCCGGCTGCACCTGGGACGCGGGACGGGACAACCCGGCGACGGTGGACCTCGGAGCCCGGCTCGCACCCGGCGAGACGCGGGAGTTCTGCTTCGAGGTCCACGACCATCGCGGCGCCGGCGCCCTCGTCGGCCCGCTGTACCTCTGCAACGGCGATCCGGAGGCGGGCGAACTCTACGGCCCGCCGCCCGCTCTGGCCGCGCCGCCGGCGTCCTCCTAGGCTGGCGCCATGGCCTCCCTGGAGCTGCGCGGCCTGGAGAAGCGCTTCGGCGGGCACACGGTCCTGCATCCTCTCGATCTGGCCGTGGAGGACGGGGAGTTCCTGGTCCTCGTCGGGCCTTCCGGCTGCGGCAAGTCCACCGTCCTGCGCCTGATCGCCGGCCTCGAGACCCCCGACGGCGGCAGCGTCCTCCTCGACGGCCGCGCCGTGGACGGCTTCGAGCCGCGGGAGCGGGACGTGGCCATGGTCTTCCAGAACTACGCCCTCTATCCGCACAAGACCGTCGAGGGGAACATCGCCTTCCCCCTGCGCATGGCGAAGCGCCCGCGCGCCGAGGTCCGGGAGCGGGTGCGCGAGGCGGCGGCCTTGCTCGGCATCGAGGATCTGCTCGGGCGCAAGCCGGACCAGTTGAGCGGCGGCCAGCAGCAGCGCGTGGCCCTGGCCCGGGCCCTCGTCCGGCGGCCCTCCGTGTTCCTCTTCGACGAGCCGCTCTCGAACGTGGACGCCCTGCTCCGCGCCGAGATGCGCACCGAACTCCAGCGCCTGCACCGGCGGACCGGGACGACGATGGTCTACGTCACCCACGACCAGGTGGAGGCCATGACCCTGGGAAGCCGGATCGCGGTGCTGCGCGACGGCCGCCTGCAGCAGGCCGGCCCGCCGCTCGAGGTCTACCGGCGTCCGGTGAATCTCTTCGTCGCCGGCTTCCTGGGCTCTCCGCCTATGAATCTTCTGCCCGTGGCGGAGGTCTCCGGGCTTCCGCCTGCGCCCGCGGGGGCGGCCTGGTGCGGCTTCCGTCCCCACGAGGCGCGGCTCGGGCCCGGCGGCCTCGCCTTCGAAGCGGAACTGGTCGAGGAACTCGGCCACGAGGTGCTCCTGTACGGCCGCCTGGGCGGCACCCGCGTGGCAGTTGCCGCGCCGCGGGCGCCCGCCGCGGGGACCGGCCTGCACCTGGAACCGGAGCATCTCCACTGGTTCGACGCCGGAGGGCGGAGGATCGAGGCGTGAGGGAGCGGGCGCGGCGCGGAGGACCCGGGGCCGGCCGCCTCGCCGCCGGGCTCGCCGCCGCGGCCTTGCTGGCGGCGCCGGCCGCGCCGCAGGAGGGGGCGGCCGCCGTCGGGGCCGGGCAGGAACGGGTTCTCCGCGTCCTCATCCACCCGCCCTGGTTCGAGGGCTTCTCCTATCTCCAGGAGACCGCCCGCCGCTTCGAGGCGGAGCACCCGGGCGTCCGCGTCGAGGTCCTCTCCTCCTCCGGAGCCACCGGCGAGGAGGACAAGCTGAAGTTCCTCCTGGCCGGCGGTCTGCCGGTGGACGTCACCTGGATCGACGTCTCCGAGTTCGCGGCCTTCCTGGCCGAGGACGCCCTCCTCGATCTGCAGCCCTTCTTCGACGCCGACCCGGACTTCCGCGAGGAGGACTACTTCCCCCAGGTCCTGGAGGCCATGCGCGACGGCCAGGGCCACCTCTACGGCCTGGCCTCGACCTTCACGCCCTACGTCATGTACGTGAACCTCTCCCTCCTGGAGCGGGAGGGGGTGGAGCGGCCGCCGGACGACTGGAGCTGGGCGGACCTGGAGGCCCTGGCGGCGCGGGTCTCCGGGGAGAGGCCCGGGCCCGGCGGCCGGCCGCTTCGCCAGTACGGCCTGAGCCTCACCCAGTGGCTCCAGGCCCTGGCGCCGTGGATCTGGCAGAACGGCGGCCGCCTCCTGGACGAGGAGGGGCGCAGCGCCCTCGACGAGCCCGAGGCCGTCGAAGCCCTGGAGTTCCTGCGCTCCCTCCTGGACCGGGGGCTCGCCAGCGACGACGCCACCTACGAGAACCAGGTCACCCAGGGCCTGTTCCTGGCCGGGAGGGCCGCCTTCTACGGTCCCGTCGGCTACTGGGAGACCTACCGCTTCCGGGAGATCCGCGACTTCCGCTGGGACGTGATGCCGCTGCCGCGGCACCGGACCGCCGCCACCTCGGTGGCCCTGCGCTTCTACGTCGTGCCGCGGACCGCGCGTCATCCCGATCTCGCCTACGCCTTCGTGCGCGCCCTGGCCTCGGACACCATGCAGCGCGGACTGGCGCGCATCGGCAACGGCGTGCCCGGCCTGATCCGCGCCGCCCGCAGTCCCGACTTCCTCAAGCCCGAGGTGCCGCCGGAGCGCGAGGAGGTCTTCCTCGAGGTCCTGGGCCACGCCCGCTTCCTTCCGGTCAGCGCCAACTGGCGCGAGATCGAGAAGCGCACCAAGGCCCATCTCGAGGAGGCCCTGCTCCTGCGCACCGTGCCCGTGGCCGAAGCCTGCCGGCGGGCGGCGGCCGCGGCCGACGAGGTCCTCGCCCGGGAGGAGGATCTGCGAGGGCGCCCGTGGCTGCCCTCCTCCTGGTTCCCCTGGGTCCAGGGGGCGGGCATGGCGCT
>JALUUN010000210.1 GCA_027021325.1 Planctomycetota bacterium | reverse complement strand
TGAAGATCCGGCGGACGGCGATGCAGCGGAGCGCGGAACTCCCGGTCCCGGGCCGGGATCGGTTGGAGGCGGCGGCTGCGGGGGTGGACATCTTGCATCCCGCTGGGTTCGTGGTTTCGAGTTGGAAGGAAGAATCCCGCAACCGCCGCTTCCGGTCTCGCCAGGCGAGACAGCTCAGAGAACGGGACCGCTCCGTCGCGATCCTCTGCTCCTGGTGAAAACGCCGTGCCAGCCGGGTCCGATTCCAGGATGGAATTCCCAAGCCAGTTCCTGCAAGGCACTTAGGCCAAGAGCCCGAAACCCGCGCCAGGCCTCCCCACCGCCCCGGGCGTGCAGGATCTTCACACTTCGGGCCTGCGGCGGTCCTCTCCGCGGAGGGCCGCCAGCCGGTTGTAGAGCGTGCGCCGGGAGATGCCGAGGCGCCGGGCCGCCTCGGTCTTGTTGCCGCCGGTCTCCTCCAGGACGGCGAGGAGGTGGGCGTCCTCCAGTTCCCGCAGGGTGCGGGGAAGCGAAGCAGCGCCGACCCGCCCTCTTCCGGGCCAGGCGCCTTTGGGAAGACGGCCTTCATGCACCACCCAGTTCGTGGCGAAGGCCGCCAGTTCCCGCACGTTGCCGGGCCAGGCATGGCGGCGCAGGCTCTCCAGCATCTCCTTCCCGGGCCGCTCCACCGCAACCCCGAGCCGGGCCTCCTCCCGCTTGAGGAAGTGCTCGAGGAGCGGCTCCAGATCCAGCAGACGCTCGCGCAGGGGAGGCATCCGCACCTCCAGGACGCGGATGCGGTAGTAGAAGTCCTCGCGCAGCCGGCCGCTCGCCAGAAGATCCCCGGGTTCCAGACGGCTGGAGAACACCAGGCGTACCTGGCTGCGCCGCTCTTCCCCTCCCCCCAGGGGCCGATAGCCGCCGTCGTCGAGGAGCCGGAGCAGACCGGCCTGGGCCTCGGAAGGGAGATCCTCGACGCCGTCCACGTACAGGATGCCCCGTCCCAGGGCATCCAGGATCCCGGCCCGGTCCTCGTCGGCCCCGGAGTAGGCGCCGCGACGGACGCCGAAGAGCTCGGCCTCCAGGAAGCCAGGCCCCAGGGCCCCGGGCTGGATCGCCAGGAAGGGCTCGCGCCGGCGGGGTCCGGCGCGATGCAGGGCCCGGGCGGCCAGATCCTTCCCGGTCCCCGATTCCCCGTGGATCAGGACCGGCCAGTCTCCCTCCAGACAGCGCTGGAGAGCCGTCCGGGCCGCCTCCAGAGCCGGGCTCCCTCCCAGCAGCTCGGGGAAGGGAGCCGCGCCGGCGGTGTCAGCCGGCAGGACGCCCTCCAGCTGGCGCAGATCCTCCTGGCTCTCCCGGAGCCGGCGTTCCATACGCCGGTTCGCCAGGCGAAGCGCTCCGGCCGTCCGCTCCAGTTCCTCCTCCAGTTCCGCGTGGCGCAGGAGCAGGGCGACGGGGCCGCAGAATGCCGCCAGCAGCTCGCGGCTCGCCTCTCCGAAGACACCCGAAGCGAAGCGGTTGTCGAGGTAGAACACCCCCTCGGCCCGGTGCAGCCGGAAGGGGACGCAGAGGACCGCCCGCAACTGCATGGCGGCGACCGACGCCGACGCCGCGAGTCCGGCTTCCACCCGGGCCTCGTCCACGCACAAGGGGCGCCCCTCGGCGAGAGTCCGATCCACGACGGTGCGCGACACCCGGCTCACCGGATCCTCGAGGACGCGGCCCTCCCGGTCCCGGGCGGCGAGGACCTCCAGGAGCCCGTCGGCGTGGCGCAGCAGGATGAAACCGCGTTCCGCCTCGCTCAGGTCGAGGGCGGCCCGCAGCGCCGCCTGGAGGATCTGCTCCGGCCGGACCTCCGCGGCCACCTGCTGGACGAGATCCAGGATCCTCGCCAGGGCCTCCGCAGGGAGGCCCCCCTTCGGCTTCGGCCTGCCTCGGAAACGGGCCATGCCCGCATCCTAGCGGACCGTGCTCCACAGGCAGCGCAACGGCCTTCAGTCCGCCGGCTCGGCCTGGGCGGTGAAACGCTCCTTGAGCCTGGCGACGGCGCCGGAGACGATCTTGGACACCCGGGAGGGACTGAGGCCGAGTTCCTCTCCGATTTCCCGCAGCGTGCGCCCCTCGAAGAAGCGCAGGTAGAGAACCAGCCGGTCCTGCTCCTCCAGGGTCTGGCTGATGGTCTCGAGCATCTCCCGGCGGAAGGCGTCCTCGGCAGGACTCAGTTCCCGCGGATCCTCGAGGTAGTCGAGGCCGCTCTCGCCGTTCTGTCCGGTCCCGGCCGGCTTGGCACCCGCCAGGACGGGGGTGTCGCGCCCCGGCTGGTACTGGGACAGGTACTCCTGGAGGCTGATCTGCATGGCCGACGCGATCTCGGCGTCGGAAGGATCGTGGCCCAGGCGTGTGCGCAGATCCTCCCGCAGTTCACGGCGCAGATTCAGCCGCTGGCGCACCGGCCGCGGAAGCCAGTCGTGGCGCCGCAACTCATCGAGAATGGCGCCGCGCACGCGCCGTTCGCAGAAAGCCTCGAAGGGAACGCCACGCTCCGGGTCGAAGTTCTGGATCGCCTGGATGAGGCCGATGTCCCCGGCTCCGCGCAGGTCGCCGGTCTCCACGGTCCGCGGCAGGCGGGCGCGGACCCGGCGCACGACGGCGTAGGCATAGCGCCGGTAGTACGCAATGAGGGCGTTGCGAGCCTCCAGGCAGTCGCCTTTGCGGTAGCGCTCCCAGAGGCGCTGGAGCCTCTTGTTCGGGAGCTTGGACCGATTCGTCTTGAGAACCATGCTGCGCTCGAACCGGGATCACCCTCGACGGCAGGACCAGAGTCCGGGGAAGCCGCCTGCGGGCAGGGCGCAGACCGACCCAACCCTCCGGTCTGCATGGCGCGAGAATAGCGAGGTATGCCGCCGGGATTCAAGAAAAGAAAAAAAGGCTCT
>JALUUN010000209.1 GCA_027021325.1 Planctomycetota bacterium | reverse complement strand
CTCTACGCCGCCGAGGGCTATCTCTGCCAGTCGAGCCGCAGCCTGCACTTCGGCCTCGGCCGGGCCGCGCGCGTGGACCGTCTGCGGGTCCTGTGGCCGGACGGAGAAGAACAGGTCTTCCAGGACCTCGCCGCCGACCAGACCTGGTTCCTGCGCCAGGGCGGCGCCCCCGAGCCTCAGGAGCGCCGGAGCCGGGCGCACTTCGAGGATGCCGAGGCCGAAGTGGTGGAGCCGCTTCGAGTGGGAGCGGCGCGGACGGTTCTCCACGACACGATTCCCCTGGCGGCGATGCCGCTTCCCGCCTTCGCGGATCCCGGCCGGCGCCTCGGAGACCTGGCCGGTTCTCCAGTCCTGGTCAACCTCTGGGCGACCTGGTGTCCGAACTGCCTCCAGGAGCTCGGCGGCTGGAACCGGGAGCGGGAGCGGCTACAGGCCGCGGGCCTGCGCATCGCCGCCATGAGCATGGACGAGGAAGTGAAGCGCGACGAGGCCCTCGACCGCATCCAGGCCCTGGGCTTCGGCGAGGGTGCCGGCTGGATGCGCCCCGCGGACCGGGAGTTCCTGCAGGCGGTCTTCCAGGAGGTTCTCGGTGACGCCGAGGCCGGGGCCCTGCCCACGAGCCTGCTCTTCGACGCCCGCGGCGAACTCTGCGTGATCTACCACGGCCCCGTGGAGGTCGAGCGCCTGCTCGAGGACGCCGCCCTCCTGAAGCAGCGGGAACCCGGGGACCGGCACCTCCTGCCTCTGGCTGGGGGCCGCGCCACCGCCCAGTACGGGCGCGACTTCGGCCGCCTCGCCCGGGCCGCCGCCGCCCGCGGCTTCGAAGACCTGGCCCGCAGCCTCGCCGCCCTGGCCGAGGCCGACCAGCGCCTGGGCGTCGGCTTCCAGCGCCGGCGCTGAACCTCCTGGCGTCCCTCCGTCCAGGAGGGCGGAGCCCTCGGAACAGAATCCGGGAAAAGGTGCGCACGCTCTGCAGCCGGGATTCGCGAAGAGTGGGGAGGCCCTTCCTTGGAAGAAGGCCCGGGACTCCAAGCACCACTCGACGATCATGCTCCTCCGACCTTCCCCATTCGCACTCCCCTACGTCTTCCTCTCCTCGATTCTTGCCAGTGCCGCAAGCGCCACTCCAGCCTGGTCCCAGGGGCCTGGGGCCTGGGCCTCCCTCTACGAACTCTGGGGACCTGTGGGCTACGGCGGTTTCGGCGAGAGCCTCGATTCCATCGGGGACCTCGACGGCGACGGCGTCCCGGACCTGGCCGTCACGGTTCCGGTCACCTACACAGCCGACGGCGAGATCCACGTCTATTCCGGCGCCGACGGATCCCTTCTCCTCCTGATCCGGGAAGCCATTCCCCCCGAAAGCTACTCCGGCGCGTGTGTTCGGGCCGCCGGTGATCTCGACGGGGACGGCACTCCCGATCTCCTGGTGGGGACGCCCGTCAGCAGCCCTGGCGGCGTAACCGGGGCAGGCGCCGTACGGGTCGTCTCCGGGAGTACTGGAGATCTTCTGTACGAGGTCCTGGGGACCTCCTATCTGGGCAACTTCGGCTACCGTGTCGCCTCGATCGGAGACCTCGACGGAGACGGGTTTCCGGACTTCGCCGTCGGGGAGATCTTCGCCGACTCGGGCTCCCTGCAGTTCGCCGGGGCCATCCACGTCCTGTCCGGGATGGACGGGACGCTCCTCTACCGCATCGACGGCGTCGACGCCGGAGGCCACCTCGGCGACAGTCTCGCTGCCGGGACCGATCTGGACGGGGACGGCTTCGGGGACATCCTGGCCGGAGCGTCCACGACCGATACCGCTGGCGGCTTCGGCGCCGGCTCGGTCTTCGCCTTCTCGGGCGCGACGGGCGCCAGGATCCTGAGAATCGATGGCCAGGAGACGTCTTCCCGCTTGGGATTCTCCGTGTCCTTCGCCGGCGACCTCACCGGGGATGGTGTGAGCGAGATCCTGGCGGGCGCCGTCATGGCCCCGGCCGCTGACGGCACGCTGTCCACGGGGTCGGTATTCGTATTCTCCGGCGCGGACGGGACGGAGTACCTGCGCTTCGATGGCGAAGAGGCCTTTGACGAAACCGGCTATTCCGTGGAAGGCGGAAGGGATACAAACGGCGATGGCATTCCGGACCTTCTGATCGGAGCCCCGGGGACGAACGGGGACACCGGCACTCTCCAGGTCCGCTCCGGCCTCGACGGCAGCCTTCTCCACGTCCTCGAGGGAGCGGAGCCTGGAGCCCGTCTCGGGGCGGCGGTCTCCTTTGCCGGGGATCTGGACGGCGACGGGCTCCAGGACCTGGCCGCAGGCTCCCCCATGGCCTCTCCGGGGATCCCGCCCCAGGCCGGCCAGGTCGTGGTCCTGGGCTTCGAACCCTTCCTCTGGGCGGAGGACCGGGAAGTCTCCATCTCAGGCGACGAGCTCCTGGAACTGCACCTGGACTTCCCGGAAGAGGAAGGCGGCGCGCCATACCAGCTTCTCCTCTCCGCCTCGGGCACCGGCCCGACACCCCTGGGCAACGGCGTGGAGGTTCCCTTGACCGCCGACGCCCTGTTCCAGCGTACCCTCCAGAGGGACTACGGCATGCTCCCCCTCCACCAGGGAGCCACCGGCATCCTGGACCCCGCCGGAGACGGTTTCATCGCCGCAGGTTTCCCGCCCGGGCTGCCCGCCGTCGCCCCCGGCCGGGTGTATCACGCCGCCGTCGTCACGGGCTCGCCCTCCGCAGGCCCCTCCTCCACCTCGGTGGCTGTCCCCTTCACGGTCGTTCCCTGAGGACCGGCTTCCCTCCTGCCCTCCTTCCGGCCCGGCGCCGGGCGGAGGGCAGGAGCATTCCGAACCAGAAGGTCCAGTCCCGAGGACGGTCCGGCCGGCACCGGCGCGAGCAATCCTGTTAGGATGGCTGCAGGCCTCCGTAGAGC
>JALUUN010000208.1 GCA_027021325.1 Planctomycetota bacterium | reverse complement strand
TATCCGGGCCTGCACCGCCACCTGATCCGTCTGGCCCGGCGCGCCGGAGTGCCGGTGGTGCAGCACATCGCGCCGCAGCTCTGGGCCTGGGCCCCCTGGCGGGTCCGGGACTTCCGCCGCGCCGACCTCCTCACCGTCATCCTTCCCTTCGAGGAGGACTGGTACCGGCGCCGCGGCGCCCCGGCCCGTTACGTCGGGCACCCCCTGGGCGACCGCCTGGCCGCCGGGACCGAGGAGGAGGCGCGGGCGCCGGAGCTCGACCCCGGCCGGCCGTGGGTCGGCATCCTCCCCGGCAGCCGGCGGCGGGAGATCCGCAACCACCTGCCTCTCCTCCTCGAGGCGGCGCGGCGCCTGAAGGAGCGGCGGCCGGAGGTCGGCTTCGTCCTCCCCCACCTGCGCGAGGAATGCTGGCCCGGGATCGAGGCGATCCTCGCCGCGGCGCCGGACCTGGAGGTGGTCCGCGCCCGCGGTGCCTTCCACGGCGTCCTGCCCCGGCTGCGGGCCGCCTGGGTGGCGAGCGGAACCGCCCTCCTGGAGACCGCCGCCTGGAAGGTGCCGCCGGTCCTTCTCTACCGGCTGAGCGGCCGCGGCAGCGCCTTTCTGGCCCGCCACCTGCTGGCGGTGCCCCACGTCGGTTCCCTGAACCTCCTGGCCGGCGAGGAGCTGGTGCCCGAGCACGTCGGCCCGGATCCCGATCCCGGAGCCCTGGCCCGGGACCTGGAGGTGCGCCTGGAAGGACCGGTGCGGGAGGACTTCCTGCGCCGCCTGGAGCCCCGGCTGCCCGGCTTCGCCCGCCCCGGCACCGCCCGCCGCACCGCCCTGGCCGTGGAGGAGCTCTTCCCGACCGGGGATTCCCGAAGAGGGACGGCCGCGGGGCGTAGCCCTGGAGGATGAGCCCCGTGACCCTGGAGCAGCACGAGGAGGAGGCCCTGCTGGAGCGATCCCTGGACGGGGACCGGGAGGCCTTCGGCCGTCTCCTCGAGCTGCACCACGGCCGGGCCCTGGCCCTGGCCCTGAACCTCGTCGGCCGGCGCGAAGACGCCCGCGATCTGGTCCAGGAAGCGGCCCTCAAGGCCTGGCGGGGCCTGCCCGGCTTCGTCCGCGGAAGGCCCTTCTTCCCCTGGTACTACCGGATCCTGCGCAACGCCTGCATCCAGCACCTGCGCGGGGCCCGCCTGCGGCGGACACGCTCCCTGGCCGGGGAGGCAGAGGAGCTTCGCGAACTCGACGACCCCAGCGGCCTGCGGCCGGAGGACCTGGTCGAGGCCGAGGAACAAAGCCGCATCCTGGCCCGGGCTCTCGCCGACCTGCCCCGGGCGGACGCCGAACTCCTCCTCCTCAAGCACCAGCAGGGCCTGAGCTACCGGGAGATCGCCGAGACCCTCGGCATCCCTGCGGGCACGGTCATGTCCCGCCTGTACACCGCCCGCCGCCGCCTGCGGGCCCTGGTCCCCGAACTCGGCTGACGACGATGCACCCTTCCCTTCCCGACCCCGGCCCCCCGCGCTGGCCCCCCGAGACCTGCGAGGAGGTGCGGCTGTGGCTGAACGCCCGCTCCGACGGCGAGTGCAGCCCCGCCCAGGAGGGCTGGCTGGCCCGCCATCTCGATGGCTGCCCCGGCTGCTCCCGGGAATGGGCCGCCCTGGAGCGCACCCGCCTGGCCCTGGAAACCGCGCGCCTGCGCGAACCCGCCGACTTCGAGCGCGAGGCCCTGGCCCGGGCCCTGGCGCCGCGCCTCCTGGAGAGCACCGGCTGGGGTCTGGCCGCGGCCGGCCTTCTGACCCTCGGCGCCTTCGGGCTGGTCCGGCTGTGGCGGGAAGACGAGACCCCGCTGGCCGTGCGCCTCGGCGCCACGGCCCTCCTCCTGGGCCTGAGCCTGCTCTTCCTGCGCGTCCTCTGGGAACGCCTGCGGGTGCGGCGGGTGGACCCCTACCAGAGCGTGGAACGATGATCCTGACGACCACCGATTCGGTCCCCGGGCGCCGGGCCGCCCGCAGCCTCGGGCTGGTGCGCGGCAGTTCGGTGCGCGCCCGCAACGTCTTCCGCGATCTCCTCGCGATGCTGCGCAACCTCGTCGGCGGCGAGGTTCGGGAATATACGAAGGTCCTCGCCGAGAGCCGGGAGCAGGCCCTCGACCGCATGCGCGAGGAGGCCCTGGCCCTCGGCGCGGACGCCGTGGTCGGCATCCGCTTCGAGAGCAGCGAGATCATGACCGGGGCGGCCGAGATCCTGGTCTACGGAACCGCCGTCGCCCTGGAACCCGCCGCCGGAGGAAAGTGAACCCGGATCCGCCCTGGACCGTTGGCCCCTGGAAGCCGATGCTGGACGCCGCCATGAAGACGATCCTGCCCCTCGCCGCCTGTCTGGGGCTGGCCGCCGGCCTGCCGGCCCAGGGCCCCTCGGCAAAGTTCCTCTTCGACCAGAACCTGGGCGAGCTGCGTGCCGCCCAGCTCCCCGACGGCAGCTACGGCAGCCGCCTGGATACGGCCCGGGTCCTGATCGGCATGAGCCGCTCGCCGCGCGCCTACGCGGTGGAGGACGGGCCCTTCATCCGCGATGCGGTCCTGTTCCTCACCGGCACCGAATCCGCCTTCGAGGATGCCTGGGGGGACGCCGCCGTGGCCCTGGCCCTGGAGTGTCTGGGCAGCGAACGCTTCGCCGCGACCATCGCGGCCCTCTGCCGGCGCCACGACATCCCGCGGGCGGTCCTCCAGGAGATCGCCCGCCGGGGGGTTCCGTCCGAGCCCCTGCCCGAGGACGCCGACTGGGCGCAGGGTCTGCCCCTGCCCGGGGAGGAGGAGGACGCGGTCTCGATCCTGGGCGGCCTGCCGGAGCAGGCCAGCGTCTCCCAGCGCGCCGAGGCCGTGGCCCGGGCGGCCCTGGCCTGGCGCCGCGACCAGGCGGTGCAGCCTCCCGGCGT
>JALUUN010000207.1 GCA_027021325.1 Planctomycetota bacterium | reverse complement strand
TGGAGGAGACGGCCTCGGGGGCCGCGGGTTACCGTTCCGCGCCGGATCGTGCTCCAGCCGAGGGGGCCAGATTCGGGGGGGGGAGTGGGGCGAACACCCCTTCCCCCCCTCCCTCTCCCTCTCCGGCGTACCCCAGCGCCGCCAGCCGCGCCGCCTCGTCCGCTTCCGGCGGGGCAGCCCGCCTCTGCTCCGGGGAGGAAACCGGCAGCTGCTCCCGCAGTTCCTCCTGCTGCAGGAAAGCTTCCCGGAAGCGCCGCAGCGCCTCCTGGTACCGGGGATCGGCGGGCTCCAGGGGATGAAGTTCCTCCGGATCCTCGTGCAGATCGAAGACGAGCAGCGGTTCGGGGCGCGGTTCCAGCAGGATCTCGGGCCCGGGCTCCCCGATCCGTTGCAGCCGCCGTTGCAGGCTGAAGTCCCGGTCCCGGTATCCATCCGCCGGCGGGTGGCCGCCGACCGGGGCCAGGACCCGCTGCAGGAGGGAGCGTGAGGGGTCCTCATGCCCCCGGAGCAGGCCGCCCAGGGGCTCCCCGGATGTGGGTTCCAGAGGCTCCAGGCCGCACTCCTCCAGGAGCGTGGGAGCGATGTCCGTGATCCTTACCGGGGAACGCACGCGCAGACCCTCCTCCTGCCCGGGACGACGAACGAGCAACCCGATCCGGGTCAGCTCCCGGTAGAGGGTGGAGCGGTGACCGATGGAACCGTGGTCGAAGAACTCGTCGCCGTGGTCCGAGAGGACCACGATCCAGGTCTCGCGTTCCTGTCCTGTTTCCCGCAGCGCGTCCAGGACCCGGCCGACATGGGCGTCCACCCAGTGGATCTCCGCGTCGTACATGGCTTCCACATGGGCCAGCTCGCGATCGCCGATGCGGCGGCCATAGGGCTGGCGCCGGAGGTCGCGCACCCGCGGATTCAGAAACCAGTTCTCGGCCGGGAAGTCTCCCTCCCAACTCGGATCGAAGAGACGCGCCAGGTGCGGATCCTTGTCCTCGGGCAGGTAGTCGTAGTGGGCATCAAAGAAGTGCAGGAACAGGAAGAAGGGCTCCTCCCGGCCGGCCTGCTGGCGCAGGAAGGCTTCGGCCCCGGCGGCGACACGGGGACTGGTGATCTCCCAGTGCGCCTGACGCGCGAGGAAAGCGCGCAGGGTTCCCTCGTCCACCTCCCGTCCTTCTTCCTCATAACGACGGCGGAGGTCCTCGACCGCCTCCTGGACCTCCTCCCAGGAGAGCATGCAGGTGTGGTATTCGTCGAAGCCCCGGGCGAAACCGAAGCGGGAGCGCAGCAGGTCCCCGCTCACGAAGGCAGCGGTGCGGTACCCGGCCTCGGCGAAGCGCTCCGCCAGCAGCGGGTGCCGGGGATCAATGCGCAGACCTTCGTGCTCGACGCCATGAAGACCCTCCTCCAGCCCCGTGAACAGACTCACGTGGGCTGGAAGGGTCCAGGAAGTCGTGCTCCAGGCCTCCTCGAAGACCGTGCTCTCCGCCGCCAGGGCGTCGAGCCGGGGCGTGACCGGGACCTCGGGAGCCAGGAGCGGCCGGTGCCCCAGGAAGCCCAGGTGGTCTGCCCGCACCGAGTCGAGACTCACGATCAGGACGTTCGGCCGCCGACCGCGGTCCTCCTCCCCCAGGAGCCCGTAGAGGACGGCGGCCGCCGCCAGCCCGAGAAGGAGGACCAGACCCCGCCGCGGCGCCCTCACCTCTCGCCCCGATCCTCCGGGCAGGGCGAGGGGAGGGGCAGGATCGGCAGCCCCTGGCTTCGCTCCACCTCCTGGGATTCGGCGTAGCCGAGATGTCCGAGCATGGCCTCCTCCTCCCGGGTCCGGGCCGGGCTCAGGCGCAGGTCCCAGGAGGACAGGGGGAGGGATGCGGCGTGGGCCTCGCCGGCCTCGAAGGCGCGGCAGAAGGCCTCCAGAGCCTCCTCGCGCCGCGGATCGGAGAGGGCCAGGGGCTGGAGTTCCGCGGGATCCCGGCTCCGGTCGAGGACCTCCACCCGGCCGCTCGAGCGCGCGTCGATCCCCTGCCCCGAGGGCGAGGCCTGGAAGCGGCGCACGACGAACCACGGGCCCTGACGGAAGCCGTCCAGCATGGGACGCAGGGTACCCATCATCCGCTGCAGGACCGGCAGATCCCGGGTCTCCATGCCCTCGATCCACGGCCGCAGGCTCACCCCCTCGGCCTCCTGGAGCACCGCCCCGCTGCCGCTGTAGTCCAGAAGCGTCGGCGCCACGTCGTAGATGCGGACGCTCGCCGGCACCCGTGTCCCCGCCAGGGTTCCTTCCCCGGGCAGGCGCAGAATCAACGGGATGGCCGTGTTCTCCACGTACAGGGTCGAGCGGTGGCCGATGGAGCCGTGCTCGAAGAACTCGTCCCCGTGGTCGGAGACCACGCAGACGACGGTGTCCTCGGCCAGCCCGAGTTCCTCGAGCCGCTCCAGAATGCGGCCGACATGCCGGTCTACCCAGTGGATCTCGGCATCGTACATGGCCAGGGCGTGGGCGAGATCGCGTTCCCCGATCCGCCGCTCGCCGGTGCGCGGATCCCGCACCTCGGGATTCCCGTACCAGTTGCGGCTGCTGAGCCCGCCCGCGTAGTCCGGATCGAAGAGACGCGCAAGCTCCGGATCGTAGGTCTCCGGCGAGTAGTCGTAGTGCACGTCGAAGTAGTGGAGGAAGAGGAAGAAGGGCTCCCCGGCCGCCTCCTCCAGGAATTCCAGGCCCAGGCTCGTCACCTTGCGCGAGGTCTCCTCCTGGTGGCTCAGGGCGTCCAGAAAGCGTGCCCGATCCAGGGGCGGCAGCCCGCGCGCCAGGCGCTCGCGATTGGCCCGCTGGAACTCCTTCTCCTTCTCCTCCGGGCTCATCATGCCGCTCTCGTAGCGGTCGAAGCCGCGCGCGAAACCGTAGCGCGGGTCCAGGTAGGGGCCGCTGTAGAAGCCTGCCGTCC
>JALUUN010000206.1 GCA_027021325.1 Planctomycetota bacterium | reverse complement strand
GCCCGAGCCGCCCCTGCGCCTCCCCGGCGACCTCGAGGTCGTGGCCGCCGCCGCTCTGAGCCCCGGCGGCACCCACCCCGCCCGCGAGCTTCTGGCCGCCGGCCCGGTCCCGGACGGCGCCGGCGGAGAGGCCCTCCTGCTGGTGCGCGAGGGCCAGTCCGTGTCCTTCCTGCGCCTGAACGAAGGCGGCCTCGAGGAGGGGGCCTCCTTCCCCGCCCTGGGCAGCGGCTTCCAGCCCCTGCCCCACAACCTGGGCGACGGGCGCCACGCCTTCCTTCTCGAGGACGGCGCCGTCCTCATCTATCGCGACCGTTGGCTGCACCTCGGCTTCGACGGGAACCTGCGCGAGGAGCGCCTGCCCGGGCCCTGCGAGCCCATGGCCCGGCCCCTGCGCCTGGGACGGATGCTGGCGCTCTTGTGCGAGACCGGAGAGGACCGCTTCACCCTGCAGGTCCGCGACCTCGCCACCGCCGAGGTCTTCCTGGAGCGGATCCTGCACCGCAGCCACCTGCGCAGCCTGGAGATGCTCTGGAGCGGCGGCCGCCTCCTGGTTCTCCAGGACCGGAGCCGGAACGCCCTGCGCTTCGACCTCCTGGAGGGCGGGCCGGGCGAGACCCTGCACCTGGAGGCGGCGCCGAACGGCCGCAGTCTCGACTTCCTCCTGCCCTGGGGAGAGGGCGGCGCCGCCTTCCTCCTGCCCCACTTCGAAGAGCCGGCCCTGGTCCTCCACGACGGCCAGCGCTCCTGGCGCCTGCCGCTTCCGGCCGAGGCCGAGGCGCGCCTGTTCCGCACCCCCTCGGGCCTGGGGCTCCACCTCGAGCCCTTCCTTCCCGGGACCGGCGAGCCGTCCGGCTACCAGCTGTGGTTCCTGCCCGAAGGCAGCGGCCCGGAATCCGCACCCCGGATCCTCGACCTCGGCGAGCAGGCCCTGCGCTGCCCGCAGGTGGACGGGGATCTGCGCCATCCCTTCGTTCTGCCCGACGACCGCTTCCTGGTCCTGGCCGGTGAAGAGGCCGGGCGCACCCGGGTGCGCTGCCTGGACCCCTCGCGGATCCCCGCCGCCGACCCGGTCTGGGAGCTGGACATCCAGGGGCTCTCCTTCCGCAACATCCAGCGCAGCAAGCCGAACCGCCTGGGAGAGCCGGTGCGGGCCGAGAACGGCTGGCTCCTGCCGATCCTGGCCCAGAACCGGCCCCGGGGCCGCGAGCTGGTCCTCCTGCTCCTGGACGAGGAAGGCCGGCCGGTGGACCACTACGAGGGACCGGGCTACCCGCGCGGCACCCGCGGCCTGCGCGTCCTGCCGGTGGCGGGGCGTCTGCTCGTGCACTCTCCCGACTCGGAACTCGGGGTGGTCCTGCTGGGACGGAATCCCTGAATCCCGGGGCTCCCGGCCGTAGCCTGAAGGGCGATGCTCAGCCTTCTCCTCGCCCTCGCTGCCGCGCCGGCCGTCCTCCAGGAACCGGCGGCCGACGCCTCGGTCCTGAGCGCCGAGGGCCGGGCCGCGGCCCGGGCCGGGCTGCGCTGGCTGGCGCGGGAGCAAGCTGAGGACGGCGCCTGGCGGTCGGACGTCGGCTACAAGCTCCAGGACGGCTACGCCCTCTGGCGCCGCGACGCCTCCCACATCGGCGTCACCGCCCTGGCCGGCATGGCCTTCCTGGCCGGCGGCCATGTCCCTGGCCGCGGTCCCTACGGCGCGGTCGTGGAGAAGGCCCTGGACTACATCCTGCGCCACGTGGACGACCAGGGCTTCATCACCCACAACGAGACGCGGATGTACAGCCACGCCTTCGCCACCCTGTTCCTGGCGGAGGTCTATGGCATGACCGACCGCGAGGACGTGCGCGGGGCCCTGCAGCGGGCGGTGGACCTCATCGTCAACAGCCAGAACCGGGACGGCGGCTGGCGCTACAACCCCCACGCCGCCGACGCCGACATGTCGGTCACGGTCTGCCAGGTGGTGGCCCTGCGGGCGGCGCGCAACATCGGCATCCAGGTGCCCGCCGGGACCATCGACCGCGCCATCCAGTACGTGAAGAAGTCGGCGGTGCGCGAAGGCGACCCGACTCCCTTCGGGTTCCGCGCCGATCCGCCCGGCTCCTTCCGCTACCAGCCCCACTGGGAGGCGCGGGCGACCTTCGCCCTGACCGCCGCCGGGCTGACGACGCTGAACGGCGCCGGGGTCTACGCCGACGAGGACATCGAGCGCGGGCTCCGGGTCCTGGAGGACGACCTGCGCCGCTTCTCCTCGTACTGGGGGCAGCGCGAGGCCCACTACTTCTTCTACTATGGGCACTACTACGCCGTGCAGGCCTTCCACATTGCCGGCGGTGAACGCTGGCGGCGCTACTTCGAGGAAGTCGAGCGCGTCCTCCTGAGCATGCAGACCTCCGACGGCTCCTGGCCCAACCACACCGGCCCGGGGCCGGCCTACAGCACCGCCACGGCCTGCCTGATCCTCCAGATCCCCCGGGAGTACCTCCCGATCTTCCAGCGCTGAGCCCCGCATGTCCCCGAGTCCGGCCCTGCCCCCCGGCGTCCTGCGGGCCCTGCGCCGGCTGGAGAAGCGGCTGCTCGCCGTGCTCCTGGCCTTCGGGACCGGGCGGGTCCTGCTCCTCTTCGTAGGTCTCCTCCTGGCCCTCTATGCCCTGGACCGGGCCTTCGCCCCGCCGCCGGCGGCCCGCCTGGTCCTCGGGGCCGCGGCTCTCGCCCTTCTCGGCCTGCGCGTCCGGCGCTTCCTCTGGATCCCCCTGCGGCGCCGGCCCGGGCCCGTGGACCTGGCCGCCCTCTGGGAGCGCAGCCATCCCGATCTCCACGACGCCCTGCTCACGGCGGTCGCCGCCGGAGACCTGCCTGCGGGCACCTCGGCGGAACTGACCGCCGAGGTCCTGCGCCGCGCCGAGGCCGAGGCCGCCGCCCTCGACCCGCGTCGGGCCGCTC
>JALUUN010000205.1 GCA_027021325.1 Planctomycetota bacterium | reverse complement strand
GCACGTGCGGCCAGGGTGTCCGTGACCAGCTCCAGGACCTCGTCCACGTCGAAGTCGATGGCTTCCAGCTCCAGCTTGCCGGCTTCGATCTTGGACAGGTCGAGGATGTCGTTGAGCAGACCGAGGAGCGACTCGGCGCACTGGCGAATGGTGACCAGGTACTCCCGCTGCTCGGGAGTCATCTCGGTCTCCAGGGCCAGTCCGGCCATGCCGATGATGCCGTTCATCGGCGTCCGGATCTCGTGGCTCATGTTCGCCAGGAACTCGCTCTTCATGCGGTTGCTGGCGGCCTCCGCCTCGGAGCTCCGGCGCAGTTCCTCCTCCAGGCGAACGCGCTCGCTGACGTCGTGCAGGCGCAGGGCCAGGCCCTCGCCCCAACGTGTGGCGGTCAGGTCCCAGTGGCGGTCCAGCCCCTCCAGGGCCAGCCCGCCTCGGGACCAGGCGCCACCGCGGCGCATCACTTCCTGGAGGGCGCGCAGCATCCCGGGCTCCTCCAGGCCCAGGAGGCCGGCCAGCCCGGCCTCGGGATCGGGCAGCTGCTCCAGGAGCGTCCGCCCGCTGCGGTTGGCACGGGCCAGGCGGAAGCCGTAGCGGGCGAGGCCCGGGCCGCTGCCGGGGCGGGTCGTGCGCAGGTGGAAGCAGGGCTCGGGTGAGGCGTCGAAGGCCTCGCGGAAGTCGCGTTCGCGCTTCGCGTGCTCCTCGCGGCGGCGGGACTCGTCGCGGAACCAGATGCCGGTGAACCAGGCCACGGCCAGAAGACCGGCCAGGACCTGGAGGAGCGCCGCTTCCATGCTCAGGTCCGGTGGCGCGCCGAGGCCCGGCAGGCCGAGGCGGGTCCAGGTGCCGAGGCCGAGGAGCCACAGGCCCTGGATGCCGGTGGCCAGGAGGGAGGCGCGCAGGCCGAAGACGTGCAGGGCGACCAGGGGCGGCAAGGCCAGCCAGCAGGTCGCGGGGCTGAAGAGACCGCCGGTGGCGACCTGGACCGCCGCCACGCCGAGGCCGAGCTGCAGGACGAGAACGCCGCCGGCGGTCCGCGGCGGCAGGCCCCGATGCAGGCCGCGGGCGACGAGGGCACCGAGGACCGCCGAGGCCAGGAGCACGGCGGCGAGGACCGGCAGGCCGGCGCCGGCGTGGACCACCGCGCCGACCAGGGCCAGGGCGGCGAGCCGCCGGGCGGTGCGGCCGAGGGATTCGGGGTCCGGACCGGGGGCGGAAGGAGGCTCAGGGGAGGGAGGGAGATTCGCCATGCCGCGGGCGGGGCCGGGGTGGGGAGCGGCGAAGAGGCCGGAAGGCGGCCTGTCCTCATCGGCGCCGGGGGGCTTCTCCCTTGAGAGCCGGGGGCGGAGGGCCCCTGCTAGAATCCGCCGCCATGGTCCTGAGCAAGCGTCTCACGGAATACGCGGCCTGCAGCGGTTGAGCCGCCAAGCTGCCCCAGGGCGAGCTGGCGCAGGTTCTGCGTGCGGTGCAGCCCGCGGCCGAGTCGGCCGACCTCCTCGTCGGGCCCGGAGGCTTCGACGACGCGGGGGCCCTGCGCCGCGAGGACGGCCGCATCCAGCTCTTCAGTGTGGACTTCTTTCCCCCGGTCGTCGACGACGCGGCGGCCTACGGAGCCATCGCCGCCGCCAACTCCCTCTCGGACCTCTACGCCATGGGCGGCGAGGCGGTGGCGGTTCTCAACCTGGCCGGCTTCCCCGAGGACTGGGATGCCTCGGTGACCGGGCCGGTCTTCGAGGCTGCTGCCGCCAAGGTGCGGGAGGCCGAGGCCCTGTGGGTGGGGGGGCATACGGTGCGCGCCGCCGAACCCCTGTTCGGTTTCGC
Organism: Planctomycetota bacterium; assembly: GCA_027021325.1. Classification (GTDB taxonomy): domain Bacteria; phylum Planctomycetota; class UBA1135; order UBA1135; family UBA1135; genus JALUUN01. The sequence continues at coordinate 1,130 of JALUUN010000205.1, read as the reverse complement.
CGTCTTCGGCGAGGTGGCCGAGGCGCATCTCGTCACGAACCGGGGCGCCTGCCCCGGGGATCTCCTCTACCTCAGCAAGCCCCTGGGCTGTGGTCCGATCACGACGGCGGTCAAGCGCCAGGAGGCCCGGCCGGAGTGGGTGGAGGCAGCGCAGGCGGGCATGGCCCGCTTGAACCGGAGCGCGGCGCGGGCGCTCCGGAGCGCGGGAGTCCGGGCGGCGACCGATGTCACCGGCTTCGGCCTCTTCGGCCACGCCGTGAACCTGGCCCGGGCCTCGGCGGTGCAGCTGGTGTTCCGGGCCGTGGCCCTGCCGCTCTACGAGGGCGCCGGCGAACTGGCCGCGCGGGGAGTGCTTTCCGGGGCCAGCCGCCGCGGCCGGGGCTCCCTGGGGGATGCGGTCCGGGTCGAGGTCGGCGTTCCCTCGTGGCTGGCCGACCTCTGCTTCGACGCCGAGACCAGCGGCGGAATCCTGGCGGCGGTGCCCGAGGCCGCCCAGTCGGCCTTCGAGGGGGCCTTCCCGCCGGGCGAGGAGCCGGTCCTGGTCGGGGAGGTCCAGGAAGGAGAGCCGGGCGTCCTTCTCTGCTGAGGCGGGGCAGGCGGAAGAAGGCTGCGCCCGCCCTGCTAGCATCGTAGGCGGAACGCCCCGGGAGCGGTTCGGGGCTGGCGCCTCGTGCGGCCTTCAAAGCCGTCAGGGTCCATCACGGATGGGCCCGGTGGGTTCGATTCCCATGCGCTCCCGCCATCCCCGGTCCGCTGCGCGCCGCGGCTAGAATCGGGGGTCCACCATGAGGAGCCCCTTCCTTCGCGGGCCGTGTCCGCCCGCCGTGTTCCTGGCCGCCGCCGTCCTGATGGGAGGGACTCCGGCCCAGGAGCCGGCCGGGGCGCCGCCTTCGATCACCCTGCCCGGCGCCGACGAGGCCCCCGGCGCGTCGGCAGGCCCCGCGGTCGTGGTGCGCCTGGAAGGTGAACTGGACGCGACCTGGGTCCATCTCCTGCGGCGCGCCGACGCCGCCGCGCGCGAGCAGGGTGCGGACTTCCTGATCGTGGAGCTGGACACTCCCGGCGGCGAGATGGAGCTCATGCGCCGCCTCGGGGAGGTCCTGGACGCTGCCGGCGAGGGGCCTCTCACG
>JALUUN010000204.1 GCA_027021325.1 Planctomycetota bacterium | reverse complement strand
GAAGGCGACATGGTCAAGATCGACGTCGGCGTCGAGGTGGACGGCTGGATCGCGGACACGGCCCAGACCGTCTATCTCGGCCGGGAACCGCGCCTGGAGCGCCTGCGCGACGCCTCCCTGAAGGCCCTGCAGGCGGCCATCGCCGCTGCCGGACCGGGGGTGCGCGTGAGCCGGGTCAGCGCCGCCATCGAGCAGGCCATCGCCGCCACCGGCTTCCGCCCGGTCTACAACCTCACCGGCCACGGTCTGGACCGCTGGCAGGTGCACACGGCACCCCAGGTGCCGCCGACGCCGGACCGGCACGGTGACCGGGAACTCCTGCCGGGCATGGTCGTCGCCGTGGAGCCCTTCGCCACCGACGGCGCCGGCACCGTCCACGAGCAGGGCCGGGCCGAGGTCTTCATGATCCTGCGCCCGCCGCGCAAGAGGAAGGGGATCGATCCCGAGGTCTGGCGTCACATCGAGGCCCTCCACGGACTGCCCTTCGCGCGCCGCAGCATCCCCCGCCCCCTGCACGGCCAGCGTCTGGAGTCCACCCTGGCCCGCCTCATCCGCACCGGCTGCCTGCTCGCCTTCCCGCCCCTGGCCGATCCCGACCCGGGAGTGCGCATCAGCCAGCACGAGCACACCCTCCTCATCCTGGAGGACGGCGTCGAGGTGCTGACCGGGGGCGGTGACCCGCAGAGCCTGAGGCCCGGCCGGCAGGCAGGACGCGCCTGAGGCCGGTTCAGACGCTCTCGCCGGCCTCGCTGCGGGCCGCGGCCTCGGCCAGGCGGCGCTCGGCGAAACGGTCGGCGGCGACGGCGGTGCTCACTCCTTCCTGACGGGCGATGGCAAAGATCGCCTTCAGGTTGTGGTAGATCTTCTCCATCATCGCCAGGGCCCGCGCCTCGTTGTACTCCTGGCCCAGTTCGTTGTAGACATTGATCAGACCGCCGGCGTTCACAACGTAGTCGGGCGCATAGAGGATGCCCCGTTCCCGCAGCATGGCACCGTGGCGGGCCTCGGCCAGCTGGTTGTTGGCGCAGCCGACCACCGCCCGGCAGCGCAGACGCGGGATGGTCTCGTCGTTGAGGGATGCGCCCAGGGCACAGGGAGCGTAGACGTCGCAGTCCGCGAAGCGGATCTCCTCGGGATCCACCACTTCGCCGCCGGTCTCCTCGGCCAGACGCCGCGCTGCCTCCTCGCGGATATCCGCCACCAGGATCCGGCCGCCCTCGGCGGCAATCTTGCGGGCGTAGATGGAGCCCACCGAGCCGGCGCCCTCGATGGCGAAGACCCTCCCGGACATGTCGGCGTCGCCGTAGGCCTCCTCGAGGGTGGCCTGGAGACCCAGGAAGCAGCCGTGGGCGGTATAGGGGCTGGGGTTGCCGCTGCGCCCCTGCAGGCCGGTGACATGCTGGGTGCGCCGGGCGACGATCTCCATGTCGGCGGGCTTGGTGTTCACGTCCTCGGCGGTGATGTAGCTGCCCCCGAAGGAATCCACGAACTCGCCCATGGCGAGGAACAGATCCTCGGTCTTGTCCTCGGGCCGGGCGATGACCACCGACTTCCCGCCGCCGAGGTCGAGGCCGGCGCAGGCCGCCTTGTAGGTCATCCCCCGGGCCAGGCGCAGGACGTCGTTCAGGGCCTCCTCGCGGCTCGGATAGGGCCACAGGCGCATGCCGCCAAGGGCCGGTCCGAGGACGGTGCTGTGCACCGCGACGATGGCATGGAGCCCTCGCTCCTCGTCGATGGCTTCGCGGACGGTTTCGTAGCCTTCGACGGGGAGGTCCTGGATCTTGAGCATGGGTCAGCCGGGTGAATCGGGGGTGGAGACTCCCCTTCCACCCATGGCAGGGATCCAGGCAGAAGGGAGGGTCCGTTATTATCCGGGCTCCCCGGGCCGGGCACAAACGGAGGGTCCGGGCAGGGTCCAGGGCCTCCTCCCGAAGATCCTGTAACGACGGGCTTTCCGTCCGGTTGACCAGGTGATGAACGCCGCCAGCGACCCGGTCTTCGTCGTGGCTTCCTTCGCCGGGGTGCTGGAGGCGTCCGAGGCGCCCTGTTTCCTCGAGGCGGCCGCCTTCCCGGAGGAAGACGCGCCGCAGGTCCTGGTGGAGCCCGTGCTCCTGGATCCCGGAGGACTCCATGCCCTGGGCCGCCGCCGCCTGCGCGAGCTCGGGCTGGAGGCCGGCGCCGCCGACCCGCCTCCGGCCGCCGAGCTCCTGCCGGGACTGCTGGAGGCCCTCGCCGGCCGGCCCCTGATCCTCCTCGACGGAGCCCGTTCCCTGGAGGCGGCCTTCCGCCGCTACGCACCGGAACGGCCCCGGCCCCGGCTGCTGGATCTCCGGGATCTCCTGGCCTTCCTCCACCCCGGCCGCCAGCCCCAGGATCCGGCCGAACTCCTGGAGGCCTGGACCGGACGCCGGCCGAAGGAGCCGCGCCTCGGCTGCGCCGATCTCCGCGATCTCACCGAGGCCCTGGTCCGACGCCACTTCCAGCGTCCCGCGCCCCTGCGCCAGCTCGTCGCCCGAAGCCTGGAGGAGATGCTGGTCCTGGCCCGGGACGGGGACAGCCCGGCCTGGGAATGGCTGGAGGAGGTCCGCAGCCTCCTCGACCGGCCCTCGCGCTGGGCCGGCGGCCCGGACAGCAGTCTCTTCGAGGAGGCTCCCCTCGCCGACGGCCTGTTCGAGGAGGACCTGGCGGAGGCGCCCCTGGAGCCCGAGCGCCTCCTGGAGGACCTGGAGCCGCGCTTCCTGCGCGACTACCGGCGCGAGTTCTCCGATCTGGATCCCCTGCCGGTGCGGCGCGAGGACGATGGCCCCTTCCCCCTGCCACCGGAGGAGGAGCGGATCCTCGAGACCTTCTTCGATCTCCTGCCCCGCTCCTTCGCCCGCGAGGGAGGCGGCGGGCGCTCCGCGGAGCGCCCCGGCCAGCGGGCCCTGGCGCGGGCCGTGGAGACGGCCCTGGCCGAGCCCGGCTACCTCATCGCCGACGCCCCCACGGGAACGGGCAAGACCCTGGGCTACCTGGCACCGGCCCTCCTCTGGGCCGCGGCCTGGGAGACCCGGGTCGCCTTGAGCACCTACACCCGGGCCCTCCAGGAGCAGGCCTTCTACCGTGAGGTGCCCCGCGCCCTGCGCCTCCTGCGCGAGGCCGGTCTGCCCGCTGCCCGCCTGCCGCGGGTCAGCCTCCTGAAGGGCCGCTCGAACTACGTCTGCGGCCGCGCCATCCGCGAGGCCGCACCGCAGCCCGGACAGGGCGGCCTCCTGGAACGCGCCGCCTGGATGCGCCTCGCTCTGCACTGGGCCGAGGACCCGACGGGCGATCTGGATGCCCTGCCCCTCGACGCCGGTCTGCCGGCCGGACCGGACCGCCGCGCCCTGCGCCGCCTCCGCGCCATGACCGACCAGGTGCGCAGCCTGCCGCGCTGCTGCGAGGGGCGCGGCCTGTTCCGCTGCGCCGCCGGGGTCCGCAGTCTGCGCGCCGAACGATCCCACCTGGTGGTCACGAACCACGCCTTCGTCTTGATCCAGCCCGAGGCCCACGGCCATGTGATCTTCGACGAATGCGACCATCTCCATGAGGTCACGGTCTCGGTCCGCTCCTTCGACATCGAACTCGACGAGGCCGTGGCGCTGCCGCGGGAGCTCCTCCAGGGCCGGGGCGCGCTGCCCGGGGCCCTGGCCCGGCTGCACCGCTTCGTCGGCCGCCTGCCGGCGGGGGACGGCAGCGAACGCCTGCGCGAGGCCGCGGCCGAAGCCCCCGGAGCGGCCCGGGCCCTGGAGCAGGCGGCCCTGGCCTGCGCCCGCGACCTGCGCGACTACCGGCGCTACCGCCTCGAGGCCGGCGGCGAACTGAGTCCCGAGGAGCGCGCCTTCCTCCTCCGCGACTACCTGGAGTCCGGTCGTGGCGAGGCCCTGGCCACGAGCCTCGGGGAACTGCGCGACGCCGTGGACCGCCTGGACGGCTCGCTGCGCACCGCCATCGAGGAACTCGGCGGGCTGGCCCAGCGTGAGGCACGGCGCCTGCGCTGGTCCCTGCGCCGGCCCCTCGACCTCCTGGCGCACTGGCGCGAGGGCCTGCACCTGTGGCTCGGCGGCGAGAGCGGCCAGGCCGACTTCAGCGAGGACCTCCACTACGACGCGGTCTTCGACCGCCGCACCCGTCCGCTCCTGGCCCTGAAGTGGCTGCTGCCCCAGCAGTGGCTGGGCGAGACCCTGTATCCCGGCCTGCGCAGCGCGGTCCTGGTCAGCGCCACGGCCCGGGTCGGCGGCGGCTTCCGCGCCATGAAGGGCTACCTCGGCCTCGACATCCTCGAGGAGGAGACCCTGGCACCCGAGGGGCGCCGGGTCCTGGAGTTCCAGGGGCCGCCGACCTTCGATCCGCGGGCGGCCCTGGTCTGCGTGCCCCAGGACGCGCCGCCCTACCAGCCCCGGGGGCCGGGGGCCGAGGCCTGGCTGGACTACGTGGAGGACGTGCTCCTGTTTCTCGGCGAGCGCACCCACGGCCGGATCCTCGGTCTGTTCACAAACCGCCAGATCCTGCGCCGCGTCGCCGAGCGCCTGGACCGGCCCTTCGCCGCCCGCGGCATCCCGCTCCTCTGGCAGGGCATGCCCGGTCTCGGCAAGGAGGCGATCCTGGAGCGCTTCCGGGTGCAGAAGGAGAGCGTGCTCCTGGGCGTGGACACCTTCTGGTACGGCGTGGACTTCCCGGGGGAGACCTGCGAGTACGTGGTCGTCACCAAGCTCCCCTACGGCCCTCTGGACGACTACCTCCACGCCCAGCGCGCGCGCATGGGTTTCGGCCCCCACCGCAACCGCATCTACCTGCCGCGGGCCCTGGCCATGTTCCGCCAGGGCTGCGGACGGCTGCTGCGCAGCACCGAGGACCGCGGCGTGGTCCTGATCCTGGACCGCCGTGTCCTGGAGAAGCGTCACGGCGCCTTCCTGGAGGAGCTTCCCGGCGGCGAAGAAGAGTTCGACCGCCCCGAGATCCTGGTCGCCGACACCGACACCTGCTTCCGCAAGGCCTTCGCCCACATGCGGCTCGGCGCCGAACTGGAACGCCGCGGTCTGGGCGGCGGATTCCGCGCCAGCCGCCCCGGTCTGCGCGACTATGCTTCCGGCCGCCCCGGAGAGCCATGAACCTCCGCCTGCCCGCCGCCGTCTGGTTCCTCGCCGCCTTCGGCGCCTGCGGCGGCGACGAGCCCCTGGAGGCCTTCGGCCTCCGCCGGAGCGAGGTGCCCGTCATCCTCATCAGCCTGGACACCTGCCGGGCCGACGCCCTGAGCTGGACCGGCGAGCCGCCCTGGACGACCACCCCCCACCTCGACGCCTTCGCCCGCGAGGCGGCGCGCTTCCACGACTGCTGGTCTGCCTCCACCGGTACCGGCCCCGCGCACCGCAGCCTCCTCACCGGCCAGCATGTCCACCGCCACGGCCTCTACTCGAACGGACTCGCCGTCGAGCCGGCCTTCAACCTGGCTTCGGTGCTCCACGCCGCCGGCTATGCCACCGGCGGCATCATCGGCGGCGGCTACCTGCGTGAGGCCTACGGTTTCGGTACCGGCTTCGACTCCTGGCACCGGGCCCAGCCGGGGGTGACCCTGGGCATGTTCCGCGAGGCGGTCCCCGCCGCCCTGAGCTGGATCGACGAGCACGAGGGCCGGCCCTTCTTCCTCTTCCTCCACGGCTACGACCCGCACTGCCCCTACTGGCCGCCCGAGGACCTGCGCCGGGCGAGGGCGCCGGGCGAGGGCCCCCTCGACTTCGAGGACCTGTGCGGAGTGGAGGACTTCCAGGAGGCCCTCCGCCGCGGCCTCCTGGACGAGGCCGGGCGCGACCGGCTGCGGCGCCTCTACCTCGCCGAGGTGGAGGAGGCGGACCGCCGCCTCGGAGAGTTCTTCGACGGCCTGCGCAGACGCGGGCTCTATGACCGCTCGATCCTGGTCTTCACGAGCGACCACGGCGAGAGCCTGGGTGAGCACGACTTCGTCGGGCACGTGCGCGCCTGGGGGGAGCAGCTGCAGGTGCCCTTCCTGGTCCGCTTCCCCGGCGGCCGCTGGGCCGGGGACTACGGCGAACGGGTCCAGTCCATCGACCTCCTGCCGACCATCCTCGAGGCCCTGGAGCTGGAGGTCCCCGACGGGGTCGAAGGCCTGAGCCTCCTCCCCCTTCTGCGCGGAGAAGCCTGGGAGGGGGCGGATCGCTGGCGCCTCGGCAAGCACGCCAGCTGGGAGGCCGTCGAGTTCGCGGACGGCTGGAAGATCGGCTACCGGCGGACCCGGCAGGGCCCCGTGGAGCGCCATCTCTACGACCGTCGAAGCGACCCCCTGGAGGAGCGAAACCTCCTCCAGGAACCCGGCGGCGAGGAGCGCTTCCAGGAGCTCTTCGCCCGCTTCGACGCCTGGAAACAGGCGCGGCGCGAAGAGGACCGGCGCTACCGCGGCCTGCGCCTGCCGCGGCCGAAGCGCGAGGCCGACCTGGATCAGCTCGGCTACGCCGAAGGCGAGGAACAGGAAGGGGCGGCCGCCGCGGAGGAGGAGGAATGACCCCCCAGGACCCGCCCGCCCCCGGCCCGGAGGCCCTGGCCATCGGCTCGGTGCTCCTGCGCTTCCGCGGGGACCGCCGGCCGGGAGAGGGCGAGGCCCTCGTGGATCTCGAGACCTTCGGCGGCGACGGTCTGGACGGTCCCTTTCTCCCCGCCGGCGCCCTCCTGGCCGTCCAGGCCCTCCATCCCCTTGCCGACGTGGACCCCGCCGAACGCTCGGGCTGGCGCATCCTCGCCTGGGGACCCGGCGCCGGCCTCGCCGGCCTGACGGCGCGGGCTCTCGGTGCAGGACCGGTCCACGTTCTTCCGGGCGAGGAGGAGGCCGCCCTGCTCCGCCGCCATCCCGGGGCCGCCGGCCTCCACATCCACGCCGGCTGGGAGGAGCTTCCCCGCGGGCTCGCCGTCCACCGCGCCCTCCAGGGCTGTGGCGGCATCGAACCCGACCTCGAGACCACCCGGACCCTGGGGCGCTTCCTCCGTCCCGAGGGGCAGATCGTCCTCTTTGGCTTCCCCGCCGCTTCCCTCGAGCCGCTCCTGGAGCGCCTGGGCGGCGCCAGCTTCAGTCTGCGCGGGGCCGGCTTCCGGGACGGGCTGGCCTGGCTCGGCGGCACTCCCTTGAGCCCGCGGCGCTTCCTGCGATGACCTCTCCGGACCGCGGGCCCGGGTTCGAATCCGAGGAGGCCGCCCGCGCCTGGGAGGCGGCCGAGGAGGCCTTGCGGGATCTGGTCCTCCAGTGCCTGGACCGGAGCGGACTGCGGCCCGACCACGCGGTCCTGGACCTGGGCTGCGGCACCGGCTGGACCACACGCCTGATCGGGGCCTTCCTGCGCGAGGGCCGCGCCTTCGGCCTCGATCCCTCCGCCCTCCTCGTGGACCGCGCCCGTTCCCTTCCCGCCCCGCCGCGCGTCTCCTTCACCCAGGCGCCGGTGGAGGCCCTCCCCCTCGCCGACGCCAGTCTGGACCGGGTCTTCGTCCTCGGAAGCCCCCTCCTGCAGCAAGCAGCAGAGGCGGTCCTCGCCGAGGCCTTCCGGGTGCTGCGGCCCGGCGGGCGCTTCCTGGCCCTGCTGCTCCCCCCGGGCCTGGGGCCGGCTCCGCCCGGGGCCGAACCGGCGGCCGCCCCGGAACCCGCAGTCTGGCGGGAACGCCTGCAGCGGGCGGGCTTCTCCGGGGCGGCGGTGGAAGCCCTGGAGGACCGGCGTCAGCCCCAGGAAGGAGAGGAGAAGCGCCAGGCGCTTCTCCTCCTCGGGGACCGGCCGGACGACGCCTGAGCGCCTCCGCTCAGTCCAGGCGCAGGGCGGGACTGCCGACCCCGGCGACCTCGCCCCAGAGCTGGAAGACCCCGAAGGCGTCCTCGACGTAGACCCGGGCGTTCCACAGCAGCTCGCCCTGGGAGGCGTCCTCGAGGAAGCCGTCGAGGGGGGCCAGGCAGACCTCCTGCTCGACGCGGATCCAGCCCAGGGAGGCGTCCCAGAAGAGCTGCTCGCTCTGGACCCGCCACGAGCCCCAGGGGCCGTCGGCCGACCACGGGTCGTAGGCCCCCATCTCGCCGTCGAGCCCGTCCAGGTCCAGGAGCAGGACCGCCTCCTGCCGGTTCGTCCAGGGATCGAAGAGCGGGATCTGGACGCTCCCGTTCAGGTCGGCCTGGAACCAGTCCAGGCCGCTGCTGGATCCGGCATCTTCCAGGTACAGGGCGGCGTCCGACTCCACCCAGGCGGCCGGAGCGTCCCAGGAGTCCAGGGCCCAGCCGGCCAGGGTCGCGTCCCACTGCTGGGTGGCCTCCGGGAGCAGGATGACGGTGGCGCCGTCCTCGCAGGCCGGGAGCAGCGCCAGGGGCAGGAGCAGCGGGAGGGCGGAGGCTTTCATGGCACCCCTCCCGCGCCCGGGCCGGCGGACCCGGGCCGGGATTCCACGCCGGGCGTCACATGACCCCAGAGTCCGTCACGATTCCCGCTGCCGGGCCTCCCTGCGGCGCTGGACGGCCTCCCGGATCTCCTGGAGGCGGACCCGGATGCGCGCTTCCAGGCCGCGGTCCCGGGGCGCATAGAAGCGGCGCCCCTCCAGCCCTTCGGGGAGGCACTCCATGGCCACCACCGCCTCCTCGTCCTCGTGGGCATGTTCGTAGCCGCGCCCCCAGCCCCGCTCCTTCATCAGAGCGGTCGGCGCGTTGCGCAGGGCCAGGGGCACGGGCCGCTCGGGGCCCTGACGCGCCTCGCGGCGGGCCTCCTCCCAGGCGCGGTAGACGGCGTCGGACTTGGGCGCCACCGCCAGATAGACCGCGAGCTCGGCCAGGGCCAGATCCCCCTCGGGTTCGCCGAGATGGCGCCAGGCCTCGCGGGCGGCGATGGCCAGGCGCAGGGCCGAGGGGTCGGCCAGACCGATGTCCTCCGCGGCGATCCGGATCAGGCGCCGGGCCAGGTACAGGCGGTCCTCGCCGGCCTCGACCATGCGCGCCAGCCAGTACAAGGCGGCATCCGGATCCGAGGAGCGGATGCTCTTGTGCAGGGCACTGATGAGATCGAAGTGGCGGTCGCCGGCCTTGTCGTGGAGGAGGACGCGCCCCTGGAACACGGCCTCGAGAGCGGCGTCGGGAAGCTCCGCCCCCACATCCACGGTGCGCGCCGCCGCCTCCAGGGCCCCCAGGGCGCGGCGGGCGTCGCCGCCCGCGTAGCGCGCCAGGGCCCGGAGCTGTGCGTCGCGGACCCGGATCCGGCGGGCGCCGAGGCCGCGTTCGCGGTCTTCCAGGGCGCGGCGCAGGAGGACGAGGAGGGCCTCCTCGTCCAGGGGCTCCAGGATGTGCACCTGGACGCGGCTCAGGAGCGGGGCGATGACCTCGAAGCTCGGGTTCTCCGTGGTGGCGCCGACCAGCACGATGTCGCCGCGCTCGACGAAGGGCAGGAAGGCATCCTGCTGGGCCTTGTTGAAGCGGTGGATCTCGTCCACGAAGACCAGGGTCCCCTGGCCGGAGCGCCGCGCCCGGGCCGCCTCCTGCATGGCCGACCGCACCTCCGGGATGCCGGTGAGGACCGCCGAGAACGGGCGGAAGCGGAGCCCCGCCCGCCGGGCCACGAGGAGGGCCAGGGTGGTCTTTCCGGTCCCCGGTGGCCCCCAGAGGATCATCGAGGGGAAGCGCTCCTGCTCGAAGGCGAGCCGCAGGGGCCGGCCCGCCCCCAGGAGGTGCTCCTGACCGAGGTACTCCTCGAGACGGCGCGGGCGCATGCGCTCGGCAAGGGGCGCGGAAGGGCCCGGCTCCGGCCAGGGCTCCCGCGTCGGGTCCTCGAAGAGCCCTCCGCTCATCCCTCCCGCCCCCGGCCGAGCTCCCAGAGGAGAACCGCCGCTGCCGTCGCCACGTTCAAGGACTCCACGCCGCGGTGCAGGGGGATGCCGAGGCGGCGGGCGCAGGCGCGCCGGAGTTCCGGCGCCAGGCCGCGGCCCTCTTCGCCGAGGAGCAGGACACGGCCGCTCCGTGCCGGCGGCAGGCGCGCGGGGTCCTCGCCGCCGGCCTCGGCGCCGAGGATCTCGAGCCCCGCCTCCCCCACCTCCTCGAGGAAGGTCTCCCGCGCCCAGCCCTCCACCACCGGCAGGCGGAAGGCGGTCCCCGCCGAGCCGCGCAGAGCGCGGGGATGCCAGGGGGAGGCGCCGCCGCGCAGGGCGGCGAAGCCGGTGGCGCCGAGGCCGGCGGCGGCCCGGACCAGGGCGCCGGTGTTGCCCGGATCCTGGACGCCGGCGGCGACCAGGAGGACGCCGCGCGAACGGGCGGTCTCCTCGAGGAGGGTGCGGCGCGCCGTGCCGGGACGGCGCGCCAGCCCGAGGAGTCCGCGCGGGCTGTCCAGATCGCTCCCCTCGCGCAGGAGCGCCGGCGGGCAGTCCCGGACCTCGACCCCTGCTGCCCGCAGATCCTCCAGGAGTTCCTCCTCCGCCGGCCCCGGGCCGGGCTCGTACAGCACCCACTCGATCCCCGCCCCCGCCTCCAGGGCCTCGCGGATCAGGTGCAGGCCCTCCAGGAGGACATGCTCCCGGTCGCGCCCGGCCCGGACCGCCCGCACCGCCTTCAGGCGGCTGTTGCGCGGACTCCGAACCGGTTCCAGGGTCATGGGAGCATTCTAGGCGGCCGCAGCCGGGCACCGCCCCGGGCTAGAATCCCGGGCTCATGGAGGACACCCTGCGCTGCGTCGTGGTCCGCGTGGACGCCCGGCAGTGCGAGGTCGTGCCGGCGGACGCCTGTGGACGCCCCCTCTGGGAAGAAGAGGTGTTGCCGGCGCAGATGCGCGGCCGTCTCTTCGAGGAGCGGCGCGAGGACCGGGTGCCCCTGGCGGTCGGCGACCGGGTGCGCGCCGTCCGCGAGGGCAGCGAGCTCGTCGTGGACGCTATCGAGCCGCGGCGCAACCTCTTCGCCCGCCGCGCCGCCGGCGAGGACGCCCGCCGCCAGCCCCTGGCGGCGAACGTGGACCGCCTCGCGGTGGTCGCCGGCTTCGGCAACCCGCCCTTCTCCAGCATCACCACGGACCGGATCCTTGCGGCCGCCTCCTTCCAGGACATCCCGGCGGTCCTGGTCCTGAACAAGACGGACCTGGCACGGCGCCGCCGCCTCGAGGCCGTGACCGCCACCTACCGCCGGGCCGGCTACCCCGTGCTCTGGACTTCGGCCCGGCGCCGGGAGGGCCTGGAGGAGCTTGCCGCCCTCCTGAAGGACCACTGCACCGTCCTCTACGGCCTCTCCGGCGTCGGCAAGTCCTCGCTCCTGAACGGCCTGGAACCCGGCCTCGGCCTGCGCACCCGCGCGACCAGCCGCTCCCTCAAGTCCGGGCGGCACACGACGACCTTCGCCCGCATGTATCCCCTGGCCATGGGCGGGGCGGTGATCGACACCCCCGGGGTGCGGGTCTTCCGGCCCTGGGGCCTGCCACCCCACGAGCTCCGCCTCCACTTTCCCGAGTTCCGCGAGGCCGGGCGCCGCTGCCGCTTCCCGGACTGCCTGCACCGGGAAGAACCCGGCTGCGCGGTGCTCGCGGCCCGGGAGGCCGGCGAGGACTTCCCGGAGAGCCGCTACCGCTCCTACCTGGAGCTCCTGGAGGAGCTGGAGGGCGTGTACGGCGGGACCGGGCGCAAGGAGGACTGAACGGAACGCCTCAGACCGCCTCGGGCAGCACCAGGCGCTCGCCGGCGAGCTCGACCACCCGCTCCACGACCTGCTCCAGGACCGCATCCGGCGTCGAGGCGCCGGCCGTGAATCCGACCGTGGCCTCGCCCGGCGGCAGCCAGCCGCGCGCCCGCACCAGTTCGCCGGTGATGCGGTCACGATGCACGATCTCCCCGGCCTCCAGGCAGTGCGGGCCCTCGATGTGGTAGCTCGGCACGCCGGCGTCGTCGCCGACGCGGGCGAGGTTGCGGGTGTTGGAGCTGTCGTAGCCGCCGACCACCAGGAACAGGTCCACGCCTGCGGCCATGACCGCCGAAGCGGCGTCCTGGTTCTCCTGGGTGGCGTTGCAGATCGTGTCGAAGTCCCGGAAGCAGTGCTCCAGGGCCTCCTCCCCGTGGCGCCGGACCAGGGCACCACGCAGGATCCGCGCGACCTGACGCGATTCGCTGGCGAGCATGGTGGTCTGGTTGATGATGCCGATGCGCCGAAGATCCCGCTCCGGATCCAGGCCCGGCGAGAGAGCGCCGGGATGGAGGCCCGCACGCAGCTCCGCGGCGGCGATCTCGCCGGCCAGGAAGCGGCCGAGCCAGGAAGCCTCGTCGAGATCGTGGACCACCGCGTAGTGGCCGCCAGCGTCCCGCACCAGGGAGCAGGTGGCCCGGGTCTCGTCGTGACCCACCGTGCCGTGGATGACGGTCGTGAAGCCCTCGCGGATGAACTTCAGGGTCCGCTTGTGGGGCTTGATCACCCAGGGGCAGGTGGTGTCCACGACGGTGACCCCGGCCTGCTCCAGGAGACGCATCTCCTCCACCTCCGCGGAGAAGGCGGGCACGATGACCACATCCTCGGGGCCGAGGCGATCGAGGGCTCCTTCCTCGGCCAGAGGGCCCTTGAGGAAACCGATGCCGGCCTCCAGGAGGTCCCGGTTCACCCGCGGGTTGTGGATGATGGAGTTGAGGAGCCAGAGCGGCCGATCCGGGTAGGCCGCCCGCGCCTCCTCGACCATGGCCAGGGCCCGGTCCACACCCCAGCAGAAGCCGAAGTGCCGGGGCATGCGCAGGCGCAGGCGGCCGGCGCGCACCTCGCCGAGATGGCGCAGGCGGTCCACCAGGGCCGAGCGGTAGCTCAGCCGGCCTTCGGCGGGGGGTTCCTCGGGGATGGCGCCCATGGTCCGGGCTCCGGAGGCAGGGTGAGGGCCGGCCGGAGCGCGCCCACAAGATACGTGGACCCGGTCACGAGGACGGGTTCGTCTCCGGGCGGCAGGAGGGGGCGGGCAAGCGGGCGCGCCCCGAGCGCGACCGCGAGCCGCCGGGGATCGGCCGAAGCCGGATGCTCCCCCGCCGGGCAGACCCAGCGGGCCTCGTCGGGCTGCGGCGGACCGAGCACCCGGGCGATCTCCCGCGGGTCCTTGTCCGCCCGAAGCGCGAGGAGGAGAGCCCGACGCCCGGGCTCCTCCCGGCGGAAGGCCTCGAGCGTCGCCGCCAGGCTCTCTGCGGTATGGGCCGTGTCGAGGACCACGCGCCGCCCGCC